>NZ_JAYEEQ010000002.1:150793-365067 GCF_034651555.1 Aurantibrevibacter litoralis
TTGCCTACATCGGTAGTAGCCAATAGATCGGATGCACCGGCACTTGTGCCTACTGTAAGCCTATAGCCGGTGGCGTTGCTTACTGCGGTCCAACTTAAATTGGTGCCAATAGCTACTTCGGTCGCATTTGGCTGTGGCGTTGTTAGAACAGTACAGTCCGGTATCGTAGCTATGGTTTCGGTTGTAAAGGAGTGTTCGGTACAGCCCACGGCTTCGCCAACCGAATTGTACGGAACAACCAATACATAAATCGTGGTGGCTTCCGGTAAATCTGTAGGTAGGTCATAACTGCTTACATTGCCTACATCGGTAGTAGCCAATAGATCGGATGCACCGGCACTTGTGCCTACTGTAAGCCTATAGCCGGTGGCGTTTCCAGCAGAATTCCAGCTTATATCTGTAGATACCGGAATATCCGTGCCATTGTTTAACAGATCAATAATACTGGTACATTCTGGTGGATCGCTTAGCGTAACCGTTCCTGTCCTAAAACTTTCTTCGGTACAGCTAACGGCGTCGCCCACTTCATTATATGGGATAATGCGCACATAATAAGTACGGTTAGGCAACAACGCATCAGAAAATGTGTAGGACGTCGTATTTAAAACATCCACATTATTGACAATTTCATTACCCCCCGGAGTAATCCCTACAACAACCAAGTATCCGGTAGCATCGGGAACAGGATTCCAATTTAAATTGGTATCTATTGCAACATTGGTGGCACTCGGCACCGGATTTATTAGGTTAGTGCATACCGGAGGTACAGGAATTAATTCAGTTGTAAAACGCTCTGCTGCGCAGGCCAAGGCGTTCCCTTCAGAATTATAAGGAACAATAGTGACAAAAATTTCAGTATCCTCGGGCAAACTGGGCAATGCGGTAAATGTTGTGACATTGCCTACATCTATGGTATCAACGATATCATTCCCTCCTGAGGTTGTACCTACGGTTAATTGATACCCATCGGCATTGGCTATAGGTTGCCACTCTAAATTGGTGGTTACGGACACCGACGTAGCATTGTGCAAAGGCAGAGTTAGATTGGTACAATCTGGAGCAGCAGCAGGATTGGAAGATATACTAAAACTTTCTTCGGAACACGGACCAATAGCATCACCCGTATCATTGAATGGAATAAGGGTTACATAAACGATTTCACCACCGGAAAAATTGCTGGCAAATTCAAATGAGGTAGCGGTTACCGTTTCGTTAGCGACAATATCGTTACCGCCGGGAGTAGTACCTACGGTTAAACGATAGCCTTTTGCGTATAATACCGGTTGCCAACTTAAATTGGTATTTACAGGAACATCCGCATCTTCATTACGTGGTGAAACCAATTGAGTACATAACGGAATAGGGCAATCTAGTATATCATCTGAGATCGTCCATCCGAATGAGGTAATCATCGACTGTCGCTCTTCAAGAGCCTCACAATAAAGCAATCCTTGCGCTCCTAAAATAACACCCGGTGTTAACGACTGTTGGGACCAAGCAATGAGGGTGTTGTCATAATTTTCGCGAGTAAGCGCTGTTCGGTCTAGCATATCGCGCATATCGGTAACGCCGGAAATAGTCCAATCTCCTAAATATTGGTTATACCTTATTGCACCCTCGAACATGGAACGCATGGTAACTGCGCCTAAATCCCATCGATCTAAAGACTGATTAAAAGATATGGCTTCTCTAAACATATTATTCATGGTCTGAACATTCTGAACACGCCAACTATTTGTGCTTTGATCAAAACTGGCTGCTCTAAAAAACATATTTTCCATGGTAGTTACCTGTCGCACATTCCAACTATCTAAAGTACCGTTAAAGGCGCTAGCTCCTTCAAACATACCGCGCATGGTGGTTACCGATGCCACATTCCAAGAAATCATGTTTTGATTATAGCTTACTGCATCCTTAAACATTTCTTGCATTGTGGTTACAAAAGCGACATCCCAAGTATCAATAGGTTGGTTAAAGTTGGTTGCTCCACGAAACATTTCTCGCATGGTTAACACCTCGCTGGTCCTCCAATTGTTTAATGGCGTATTAAATTGTGTAGCCTCTTTAAACATCTCCTCCATTTGAGTAACAACACCCACATTCCAAGTATTTATATTTTGGTTGAATTGACTTGCCCTTTCAAACATGGAGCGCATTAATGTAACAGAAGAAACATCCCAATTTCCGAGGGGTTGATCAAAGACAATAGCATCTTCAAACATCGAGGTCATGTTTGCTACCGCACTCACAGTCCAAGTATTCATGGGTTGGTTAAAATTGGATGCCGATTGAAACATCCGAGACATATTTACCACAGAATCTACATTCCAATTAGCTAAGGGTTGATTAAAAGCTGTGGCGTTTTGAAACATGCTTTCCATGGTAATGACATTGGTAACATTCCAAGGGTTAATGTTTTGATTAAATGCTGTGGCGTTTTGAAACATAAGTGCCATCGTAGTAACCGAAATGACATTCCACTGATCTAAGGGTTGATTAAACACTGAGGCCTGATTAAACATTGAAGCCATATTGGTTACCCGACCCACATTCCAGCTATTCAGCGGTGAATTAAAGGTAATGGCGCGCCTAAACATGGCAGACATATTGGTAACATTTGAAACATTCCAACTGTCTATATTTTGGTTAAAGACTGGGGCATCATCAAACATATTAGCCATGTTGGTTACAGCTCCCACATCCCAATTGCCTAAGGGCTGGTTAAACACGTCTGTTCCTTCAAACATTTGACGCATATCAGTAACCGCTGAAACATCCCAATTGTTTAGTGGCGAATTAAACGCTTTGGCATCTTCAAACATTCTGGACATTGAGGTTACATTGCCCGTGTTCCAAGAATTGAGGTTCTGATTAAAATCATTTGTTCTAAAAAACATCAGGCTCATATTGGTTACATTGCTTACATCCCAATTATCTAATGGTTGATTAAAAATACTGGCGACTCCAAAAGTGCCCGTCATATTGGTAACATTACTTACGTCCCAATTATTAATATTTCCGTTAAACCGTCTACATACAATAAACATGCGACTCATGTCTGTAACATTGGTTAGATTGGGTATATCAGTTGCATTATACTCCATATTCGCACATCCGGCAAAAGCACCCTGCATGCTTTGCCAATCTTGTGTACCCCATTGGTCTATGGTAAGTAATTTAATAGCGTCACTGTTAAACTCTTCATGCCTTGGTGCCGGAAAAGTACCAATGATGCTAATGGTGTAAATTCCAGGTGTAAAATAGGTATGCGTAATGTCTCCGGTTACGTTATTATCAAATTGGTCATCGCCCCAATCTATAGAAAAATTATACGCCAAGCCCGCCGTGGTTTGGATTTTTAATTGGTTTATAGGTGTGGTTTGCCCGGGGGTTAGAATTCGCGTGTCATAGGTCACCTTATAAGCCGCTGGGCTATTTACCCAAGACGGCACCACGGTAAAGCTTTCTTCCGTACATCCTACCGCTGGACCGTCGGTGTCATTATAAGGTACTACCGTAACAAAAACCTCATCGCCCGGCACTAGTAGATCATCTCCTGCCGGAGTTTCCAGATTAAGACCTATAGTGTTACCCACATCGTAATTGGTAAAAGGGATAGATTCTATACCGCCCCTAATAATACGTACCGTAACCCTATAGCCTGTTGCACCCGGGGTTGCCGCCCATGTTAAATTAGCACTGGCTGGCACATTGGTATCGCCATTTACAGGAGATACAAGGTTGGTACATAACACAAATGAGCAGTTAATAATATCGCCGGTAATCGTCCAATTGTGGTTATCTATAAGTGCTTGCCGAGCGTCACGACCATCGCAGTAGTTAAGGTTAAGTGCCCCTAAAGCCACATTATCTCGTACCGCTTGTGCTGCCCATCCTATTAATGTATTGTCATAATTTTCCTGTGAAAGACCCGAACCGGACAACATACTGGTCATATTGGTCACATTGGCCACGTTCCATGATGCTAGGCTTTGATTAAAGCTGTTTGACAGTTGAAACATATTGGTCATATTCGTTACTGCCGCCGTATCCCAATTTGTAAGACTCTGATTGAAAAGAGGTGTGCCATTAAACATATTGCTCATGTTGGTTACGTTCCCTACATTCCAATTGTTTAACGGTTGGTTAAACATTAAAGCCCTAAAAAACATGGCACTCATATTGGCCACATTACCTACATCCCATGCATCCAAAGGTTGATTAAATACGAATGCACTTTGGAACATTCCCGCCATATCGGTTACGCTACTTACGTCCCAAGCACTAATATTTTGATTAAAGCTGTCGGTTTCCCTAAACATGCCTTCCATAGTGGTAACATTACTCACATCCCACATACTGATGTCTTGATTAAAAGCTGAATTGTCGCGGAACATAAAACTCATGTTCGTAACCTTACTCACATCCCAATTATTAAGTGGTTGGTTGTAGATACTGCCCCAAATCCAGCCATCGAACATGCTTTCCATGGTGGTTACATTGCTTACGTTCCAATTATTCAACGGGTGGTTAAAGGTGCGGTGACGCTGGAACATGAAGGCCATATTGGTCACTTGAGACACGTCCCAAACCTCTATGGGTTGGTTGAATTGTGATTGGCCAAACATGCCTTCCATGTTGGTTACACTGCTTACGTTCCAATTGGCAATGGGCTGATTAAACGTTGTATTATTGAACATGTAAGACATATTGGTTACGTTACTCACATTCCACAGCTGTAAAGGCTGGTTAAAACGGTTCGCACTGCGAAATGTGCCCGACATATTTGTGACCTGACTTACATCCCAATTATTTATATTTTGATTAAACGCACTGGCTCTGGAAAACATATTCTCCATAGTTTGTACAGATGCCGTGTTCCAGTTGTCCAGAGGCTCATTAAATTGATTGGCTCCTTCGAACACGCTGGACATATCTGTTACATTAATAGTATTCCAATTCTCCAAGGGACGATTAAACACCATGGCATCAGAGAATATGCCTGAAATGTCTGTAACTGTGCTAATATTCCAATTATTGACAATGCCATTGAACGAAGAACATCGCCGAAACATATTACGTAAAGAAGTGACTTGAGACAGATCGGGAGAATCAATGGCGTCAAAATTTAAATTTTCGCACCCATAAAAAGCGTCTTCCATACTTTGCCATTGGATGTTACCCCAACTTAAAATTTCAATAATCTTGCGCCTATCGCCCGCATTGTTGAAATAAATTGCGGGGAATACTCCTGAAATACGGACCGTATACATACCAGGGGCAGTATAGGTATGCGTGCTGCTTCCTGTCAAATTCGTGTCTGTCGTTCCATCACCCCAATCCACCGTATAATTATAAGTAGTAAAAGCTGGATTGGTAGGAATTGTAATTTCGTTCGCAGCAGATGTCCCAAGTTGCGCTGTGTCCCAGATGGTCGTAAATTCATTTTGTGCCGTTGCAATTAAGGTAAAAAGCAGAAGCCAAGGGACAAGTATTTTTTTTAACATCATTCTATTATTTTTAGAAATACGGATATTAGTTACACTTTATAATAACGGACCGTGTTATTGGTAAAACAACCTTAAAGTGCGTTCATAAGAAGGTTGGCTACTGCTTTTTCAAAATCGAGTTCAGTTAAACCCGGAGCCAACTTATCATCATACATCAAACGAATAATAGCTTCCTCTATAGCCAAAAAATCATTGGTCAGTTGAATTTGAGAACATAAAAAGCTGTTTTCGGTTTCGCACTTGTTTGAATGTCCAAAACCGAGAGAATGACCCAGTTCGTGCTTTAGCAAGACTTCAGCAGGATTAGAAATCCAAATGCGCGTACCCACCAACACAGAATTTTGAGAAGGGGTTATAGCAAATCCATCAAAATTGCCATCCTTTACTTGTTCAAACATATCGGGCCATACGCCTTCCAGGTCCGCTTTACTTCCAAAAAACAGTCGGGCATTGGCTGCCGACACCTCTTGCACTAACGAAATATTAAAATCACCATTACTCATAATTTCGTTATACTGTGCCAAAACGCCCTCTACTGTTGCTGTGAACTCTGCGGAAATACTTCCTTCCAAATACAGTGTCATTGGGCTCTCCCATTTTTGGTTACGTGTTACGGGGATGTTGTTATCTCCTTTCCAAAATGCAAGAAACTGAAAGTAGCTAAGTAGTGCATTTTGCTCCTCATTTAAAAGTATTCTTTCGTCCAAATCTTCAACATGCAAGGTAAAATCCTGCTCCACGATCGTTTCTCCATCAAACACGGCAACCGTAAACGCTATACTTTGTGTAGTCTCAAAATCAAGTTTCAAATTGGCACCAACGGTTAATTCTCCGGTCTGTTCATTAATAATTAGATCTTCTTCTGACGTTACAGAAAAGGTAATTTCGTCATTATCGGCATCGGATGCGTCTATACTGCCTATGGCCGCACCGGGCGGCAAGTGTTCTGCAACGCTTATTGTTTTGACCGTAATTACGGGTGCACTATTTGTTACATTTTCAAAATCTGGAGTAGTATTGTCGGCATCTGTAGAACAACTTAAAATCAAAAAACTTAAGATCGTTAGAACACTTTTTTTCATAGAATGATGGTTATTTAGATTAAAGGCGCAAAATATGCGATGAACTACAAGACCCAAAAACTTTGTTGCAAAACACTTGAATTGCAGGGTTAGTGAAGCTATTGTTGTGGTTCATCTACCAAAATTTTAACAAAAAACGGAAACACGTAAACCCAGTTTAAGCAACACATATCGTACGTAAAATAGTGGATATGCACATTAACCTAAATGAGCATGCCTAGCTTCTAAAACCCTAATACATTAGGTGATTTCTACTTTGGTGCTGCCAGCAATAACCCACAACACATAAAGTTCCAATTTCATCGTAGCGTAGCCTCCTCAGCATTTAAAACCGTGGAACGTTCTTAATTATCTTTTAAATCTCCTAAATTTGCAGGAGGCGTTTTTTTAAAACTGACATGAGTATATCCGAAGCTACCCGAATTAATAAATATTTAAGCGAAGTTGGATTTTGTTCTCGTAGAGAGGCCGATAAACTTATTGATTTGGGAAGGGTAACCATTAATGGAAAAATACCCGAAATGGGTACTAAAGTACGCCCGGAAGACGAGGTTTGTGTTGATGGAAAACACATTACACCACCCAAAGAAGAATTTGTGTACTTAGCGTTTAATAAACCCGTGGGCATTGTCTGCACCACAGATACGGGAGTAGAGAAAGACAATATAATAGACTTCATTAACTACCCAAAACGCATTTTCCCTATTGGTCGTTTAGATAAACCTAGTGAAGGCCTTATATTTTTAACCAATGATGGCGATATTGTCAATAAAATTTTAAGAGCTCGCAATCATCACGAAAAGGAATATGTGGTAAAGGTGCACAAACCCATCACCAAAACCTTTATTGAGAAAATGAGCAATGGTGTCCCTATTTTGGATACGATAACGCGAAAATGTGAAGTAACCCAAATTGACAGAACCCAATTTCGTATTGTGTTAACCCAAGGATTGAACCGACAAATCCGAAGAATGTGCGAGTTTTTAGGATATCGGGTAGTGCAATTAAAACGGATTCGGATAATGAATGTATCTTTGGATATTCCCGTGGGCCAATGGCGACATTTAACCCCATCCGAATTTGCAGAAATCAATCGTTTGGTGTCGGCATCCTCCAAAACTCATTAAGTAGTACTGCATAGCGCATTATTATGTGCTATAACGCCAAAAGCAGATCCATACTATTTGGTTGGCAAACCATAAAAACAGTAACAAATTTATATGTTCACTTGTAGTTTCGAAAAAACATGAAAGAAATTGAAAATATAGAGCTTACCTATTTAAATGTAAGTGATTATGAAGAGTTAAAAAAAGCCATGATTTCGGCCTACACGTCCATGCCTGATGCCTATTGGCGTGAAAATCAAATACAAACCCTTATTCATCGCTTTCCGGAGGGTCAGGTGGTCATAAAAGTAAATAACCAAATTGCCGGTTGTGCCCTATCCCTTATTCTAGATTATGAACAGTTCGATGATTTGCACACATATAAAGAAATTACGGGCAATTATACCTTTAATACGCATCAACCGGACGGCAATGTCTTGTATGGTATTGATGTTTTCATAAAACCGGAATTTAGAGGATTGCGTTTAGGAAGGCGGTTGTACGATTACCGAAAGGAGTTGGTAGAACGGCTAAACCTAAAAGGTGTCGTCTTTGGTGGGCGCATGCCCAATTATCACAAATATGCCGCCGGTCTTTCGCCAAAAGCCTATATAGAAAAAGTAAAACGTAAGGAAATAGATGATCCAGTGCTCAATTTTCAGATTTCAAATGATTTCCATCCCACGAAAATATTAAAAAACTATTTGGATGGCGATACGGACTCCAATGAGTATGCGGTGCTCATGGAATGGGACAACATCTACTACGAAAAAAAGAACAAAAAGGCGAATACCGTTAAAAAAGTAGTGCGCTTGGGATTAATTCAATGGCAAATGCGTTCCTACAAAAATTTGGACGAGCTAATGCAACAGGCGGAGTATTTTGTAGATGCCGTGTCGGGGTACCGTTCTGATTTTGCCCTATTTCCGGAATTTTTTAATGCCCCACTTATGGCAGAAAATAATCATCTATCCGAGCCGGAAGCGATTCGGGAATTGGCAAAACATACGCCATCTATTGTTCAGAAATTTTCGGAACTGGCCATTTCGTATAACATCAATATTATTACGGGAAGTATGCCCGAAATAAAAGAGGGCACCTTATACAATGTAGGGTATCTCTGCAAACGAGACGGCACTAAGGAACGTTACGAAAAACTACATGTTACTCCAGATGAAGCCAAAGTATGGGGTATGCAAGGGGGCACTGAATTTAGAGCCTTTGATACGGATTGCGGAAAAATTGGCATTCTTATATGTTATGATTCCGAATTTCCGGAACTGAGCAGACTCTTGGCCGACGAAGGCATGGATATCCTTTTTGTGCCTTTTTTGACCGATACACAAAATGGGTACTCCCGTGTCCGCAACTGCGCCAGAGCCCGTGCTATAGAAAACGAATGCTATGTAGCCATTGCAGGCAGTGTAGGTAATTTGCCCAAAGTACATAATATGGATATCCAATTTGCCCAATCTATGGTGTTTACACCCTGCGATTTTGCATTTCCGGCCAGTGGTATTAAAGCAGAAGCTACCCCCAATACCGAAATGATTTTGATTGCCGATGTGGATATTGACTTGTTACGACAATTAAATCAGTTTGGAAGTGTACGTAATTTAAGAGATCGGAGAAAGGATCTTTTTGAGTTGCATAAAAAGTCGCCAGGAAGCATAAACTAAGGTGGCCAAGGCAACTTCAATTTTGTGTATCTTTACGAAAATCGATTTTATAAAAAATAGGATAATGCGTATTCTTTTTTGTTTGTCCGTACTTTTTTTCTGTGTTTCTGGGGTAAAGGCTCAGGAAGAAAATCTACTTTATTTATGGCCAAATGAAGTTCCGGGGGAAACAGCACCCAAAAAAGAACATCTGGAAAAACGAGATTCTTTAGCTCATATAGTGCGCATCACGGAGGTAACCAATCCTACTCTAAAGATTTATAAACCGTTATCAGCTAAAAAAAATGGCAAAGCTATCATCATTTGCCCGGGTGGTGGATACCACATACTGGCTGCTGATTTAGAAGGCTATGAAGTGGCCGAATGGCTTACTGCATTGGGGTACACCGCTTTTGTATTGCATTACCGCGTACCTCAAAAAAGAGAAGGTGCCTTATATGATGTGCAACGTGCCATACGAATAGTGCGACACAAGGCCTTGGAATGGGATCTGGATCCGAGTGCGATTGGGGTAATGGGGTTTTCCGCCGGAGGCAGCCTCAGTGCCAGAGCAAGCACGCAATTCAACATCGATAGGTATCCCAAAGTCGATGCTGCAGATAAAGTTTCTAGTAGACCCAATTTTTCCCTTTTAATTTATCCGGCCTACTTAGACCAAGGAGAAAATAGGGCATTGACCCCCGAATTGACCATTACAGAAAATACCCCGCCCATGTTCCTTTTTGCAACAGCCGATGACCCACATGCCAACAGTGCCTTGGTTATGGCTATGGCCTTACGCGATGCTAAAATTCCCGTAGGACTTCACATACTGCCGGAAGGCGGGCATGGCTACGGATTACGAAAAGGAAAAACAGCAGCTGAAACATGGCCCTTATTGGCAGAGACATGGCTTACTAGCCTTTTTAATGAGTAATCCTTTCGCGTTAAAAACTTTAGGCAAAGAGGTATAAATTATACTGATTTTAACATACTATGTCGTTACTAATCACTAATTTAGAGAAACTATTAGTGTAATAGTCATTCAATTAACACGTATACATCATGATACCTATAACTAAATCAATTTCAAAAAAATCCCTGTTGATGGCACTAAGCGCATTGGTGTTGTTCGGGGTAGTCGGCACTCACAGCGCATCTGCCTATTTTCAGGAAGATCAGGAGCAACAGGGCTTTAACCAATTTCGGGGAGAGGTTATTGACAAAGAAAATAAGACATCACTGGTCTTTGCGACACTGTCATTAGAAGAAACCAACATCAGTACCGTAACGAATACAGAGGGTCAATTTCTATTAAAAATACCGCAAAACATCACAAACGGAAATATTGTTGTTTCCTTTTTAGGGTATAAATCTGCCGTGGTTGCCTTGTCTGACTTAAAACCGGAACGCAATAAAATTGCGTTAGAAGTGTCTGTAACGGAACTTCCGGAAGTGAGTTTGGAAATTCCTAAAGACGCCGCTAACTTGGTGTTGGAAACCCTTAAACGAAAAGGAGAAAACTATTTCTCAGATCCTACGTTGATGACCGCATTTTACAGAGAGACCATTAAAAAACGACGTAAAAATGTGTCGCTTTCCGAGGCTGTAGTTAATATTTACAAAACACCTTATAACTCTGAGCGAAAAGATGTCATGCAATTGTACAAATCGCGAAAAAGTACGGATTACAGTAAAATGGATACGCTTGCTTTAAAATTGCAAGGTGGCCCGTTTAATACGCTTTTTGTAGATGTTATGAAGTATCCGGAGTATATTTTCAGTTCGGAAACGATCAATGATTATTTATTTAGTTATGATTACAGCACTAGAGTAAACGACCGTCTTATTTATGTCATCAACTTTGTACAAAGACCCGAACTTATTGAACCCATGTATAAAGGCAAATTGTATATTGATGTAGAAAATAAAATTCTTACCAGTGCCATTTACTCCTTAAACATTACGGATAGTGAGCTTGCTGCAAAAATGTTTGTGCGTAAAAAACCAGCCAATGTAAAAGTGTGGCCTACCGATGTAGCCTATCGCGTAGATTACAGAGAAAAAGACGGAAAATGGTATTACGGATACAGTAATGTATTGTTAGAATTTAAAGTAAATTGGGCGAATCGCTTGTTTAACTCAGTTTATAGTTTAACTAGTGAAATGGCGGTCACCGATTGGGAAAAAAACCTTGGCGACGCACCTTTAAGAAACAGGGAAAGACTAAAATCATCTATAATATTAAGTGACGAAGCCATTGGCTTTGCAGATCCTGATTTTTGGGGAGAATACAATATTATTGAGCCTGAAAAATCGATAGAATCTGCCATAAAAAAGATTCAGCGCCAGCTTCAACGATCTAAAAATAACAGCGGACAGGCTTCGCTCCATTAATGTACAAGGTAGAAATAATAAAAAAAAAATCAGATTTTTTAGAATCCGATTTTTTTTATTATAACACAAGGCATCATCAATTCGCCACTTCGCTCATAAATTTAAGGCGGTATAACCGCAATTCCTCATCCTCATATTCCCCGTCAAATTCTTTTAGAGCATCTTCCAAATTATCTGTTTTTGCCTCCAAAAAATAGTCATGAATTTCCTCTTGCTGGTCTTCATCCAGTATTTCATCTATCCAATACCCTAAATTAAGCCTAGTGCCACTAAATACAATTTGCTCCATCTCTTTAATAAGTTCCGGGAGTTCTAATCCTTTTGACGCAGCAATATCATCTAAAGGTAGTTTTCTGTCTATGTTTTGAATAATATATAATTTTAATGCCGAATTGGCACCTGTACTCTTCACGATGAGGTCGTCTGGTCTAAAAACATCATTTTCTTCCACATACTTTTTTATGAGTGAAACAAATGGCATTCCGTATTTTTTAGCTTTGCCATCGCCCACCCCGTGTATATTGACCAATTCATCTAACGTAATGGGGTACTTTAAAGCCATATCTTCCAATGAAGGATCTTGAAACACCACATAAGGCGGCACGCCCCATTTTTTGGCTTCTGCCCTACGTAACTCTTTTAACATATGTAAAAGCACCTCGTCTGCAACGCCTCCTGCCGTTTTAGCCGCACTTACAATAGCATCATCTGCTTCCTTATTATAAACATGGTCCTGGGTCATCATAAAAGAGGTGGGGTTCTTAAGAAAATCCTTTCCCTTTTCGGTTAGGTGAAGCACGCCATACTGTTCTATTTCCTTTTTAAGTAAACCGGCTACCAAAACCTGGCGTACCAAGGCCATCCAATAGGATTTATCCTTATGAGCACCGATTCCAAAAAAGGATTTAGTGTCTGCCTTGTGCGATGAAATAATGGCATTAACCTTCCCCGACAATATTTTCACAATCTCCTTCGACTTAAATTTTTCGTTGGTATCCCGCACTACACCAATAAGTTTCACCACTTCCTCTTGGGCTTCTTGTTTTTCTTTGGGGTTTCGGGTGTTGTCATCCATATCAGCGCCTTCACCGTTAATCTCATCAAATTCTTCTCCAAAATAATGGAGGATAAACTTTCGACGCGATATTGAGGTTTCGGCATAGGCTACAATTTCCTGCAACAGTGCATTTCCAATTTCTTGTTCTGCGACCGGCTTACCGGCCATGAATTTTTCTAACTTTTCTATATCTTTATAGGAGTAGAATGCCAAACAATGCCCTTCGCCACCATCTCTTCCCGCCCGCCCGGTTTCCTGATAATAACTTTCGATACTTTTTGGCATATCGTGATGAATCACAAAACGAACATCGGGTTTATCAATTCCCATACCGAAGGCAATAGTAGCGACCACAACATTTACATCTTCCATAAGAAACATGTCTTGATATTTGGATCGGGTCTTGCCGTCAAAACCAGCATGGTAGGGTACGGCACTAACACCATTTACCTGCAAAACCTGAGCCAGCTCTTCTACGCGTTTGCGGCTAAGGCAATAAATAATGCCAGATTTTCCGGAATTTTGTTTTACAAAACGAATAATATCCCCATCCACGTTTTGCGTTTTAGGCCGTACTTCATAGAAGAGATTTGGCCTGTTAAAAGAAGCCTTAAATAATTTAGCATCGGTAATAGCAAGGTTTTTAATAATATCTTCTTGCACTTTGGGGGTGGCCGTTGCGGTAAGTCCAATAATGGGAATATTGTCTCCCAATCTACTAATAATAGAACGCAGGTTGCGGTATTCCGGCCTAAAGTCATGACCCCATTCCGAAATACAGTGTGCCTCATCAATGGCTACAAAGGAGACCTTTACCGACTTTAAAAAATCGACATAATCTTCCTTGGTCAAGGATTCTGGGGCTACATACAATAGTTTAGTAATACCCGCACATATATCTTTTTTAACATCTTTAATCTCGGTTTTGGTCAATGAAGAATTTAAAACATGTGCCACACCATTTTGTGAAGACACGCTGCGAATGGCATCTACCTGATTCTTCATGAGTGCAATAAGCGGAGATACCACAATGGCTGTTCCCTCTGCCATAAGTGCCGGTAATTGGTAGCACAGTGATTTTCCGCCACCCGTAGGCATAATCACAAATGTATTTCTACCTTGAACTATATGCTTTATAACTTCTTCCTGAAGTCCTTTAAATTTGGAAAACCCAAAATACTTTTTTAAAGGCGCATGTAAATCAATTTCATTCAATTCCATATCATACTTTACTATTTATATACCAATATTTGTTCCAACAAAATAAAAACATTACCTAAGGTCCTTTAAGATAGGGATTCTAGTGATAAAAAACACAAGGGGAAAGTGATTAATTTTGTACGAATTTAAAATATCTTATAAAGTTAAGTTTGTGTAATTTTGTAAACTTAAATATAATACATTCTTTTAGTAATTCAATCACTTAATTTTAATAATACGTTGAACGATTCCAAAGCTATACTATCTATAGCACAAAAAGCCATAGAGACCGAAAGTGAGGCCATTCACAACCTAGTTTCGTTATTAAATGAAGACTTTTGCAATACGGTTCGTTGTATCATTGAGTCTAAAGGCAGAGTCGTAATTTCAGGCGTTGGAAAAAGTGCCATCATTGCCTCTAAAATTGTGGCTACCTTAAATTCGACAGGTACACCGGCTCAATTTATGCATGCAGCAGATGCCATACATGGAGATTTGGGTACCATACAGGACAATGATGTGGTTATTTTGCTCTCTAAAAGTGGCAATACCGCCGAAATTAAAATGCTGGTACCGCTTATCCGCCGAGGCAAGAACAAATTAATAGGAATGACGGGCAATTTAGATTCCTTTTTAGCCAAGAGTGTAGATTATGTGTTAAACACCTATGTAGCCAAGGAGGCCTGCCCCAACAATTTAGCACCAACAACAAGCACTACCGCTCAAATGGTGATGGGCGATGCCTTAGCCATTTCGTTGTTAGAATTAAAAGGGTTTAGCAGTAAAGATTTTGCGAAATACCATCCCGGCGGCTCTTTGGGCAAAAGGCTCTATTTAAGAGTAGAAGACATTGTACACACCAATCTAAAACCTCAGGTAGATGTGGATGCAGATGTAAAAAAGGTGATTGTAGAAATTTCGGAAAAAATGTTAGGTGTTACCGCCGTTATTCACCAAAATAAAATAGTAGGCATTATAACCGACGGAGACATCCGAAGAATGCTCAACAACTATGATAGCATCAACACCCTACGAGCCAAGGATATTATGACTGCCAACCCAAAAATAATAGAGGGTGCTGTTCTTGCGGTAAAGGCGCTAGACCTAATGCAAGAAAAAGGGATCTCCCAATTATTAGCGGTAGATGGCGATCGCTATATTGGTGTGGTACATTTACACAACTTAATTAATGAAGGAATAGTATAATGGCAAAGAGAACAACCAAGAGTCCTAATGAGATGTCTTTTTTAGATCATTTAGAAGAATTGCGATGGCATTTAATCCGTTCGGTAATGGCTGTGGTCATTATTGGGGTCGTAGCTTTTGTCATGAAAGATTTTGTTTTTGATACGGTTATATTTGGACCAAAAAAACCCGATTTTCCTACCTATGACATTTTTTGTAAACTTTCTAAATTATTAGGATTTAGCGAGGCTTTTTGCAACAACGAACCGCTTTTTAGGGTGCAAAGTCGAGAGATGGCCGGACAATTTTCTGCGCATATATGGACATCGATCTGGGCCGGATTTATACTCGGTTTCCCCTATATTTTATACGAAATGTGGAGATTTATTGGGCCGGGACTCTATGACAACGAACGCAAGAATGCCCGAGGCTTTATCTTTATTGCCTCCATGTTGTTTTTCTCTGGTGTTTTGTTTGGATACTATATTGTAGCGCCCTTATCGATTAACTTTTTAGGAGGATATACCGTAAGTAAAGAGGTTTTTAACGATATTGATTTGGCATCCTATATTTCCACAGTTCGGGCCGCCGTCATCGCTTGTGGCCTTATTTTTGAATTGCCAATAATTATTTACTTTCTCACTAAAGTGGGTCTGGTAACCCCAGAAGTATTGCGAAAATACCGTAAAATAGCACTCGTTATAGTGCTTATTGTTTCTGCGGTAATAACGCCTCCCGATGTAGCAAGCCAAATTGTGGTAGCTATTCCCGTACTTATATTGTATCAAGTAAGTATCTTTATATCTGGGCGCGTGATAAAAAATGAAGCCAAAAGAGAAGCTAAAAGAAAAAGAAATGCCAAATCCCGTTGAAGAATTTAATGCGTATCGTTCTAAAATGAACGAAAAATTGTTGGCCGATAATACTAAAATCATCAAACGCATTTTTAATCTAGATACGAATGCCTATGCGGCAGGCGCTTTAGATGTAAAAACCAAAGAACTATTGGGTTTGGTGGCTTCCGCCGTGCTACGATGCGATGATTGCATTAAATATCATTTAGAAAGTGCGTACAACAAAGGAGCATCAAAAGCAGAGGTAATGGAAACACTGGGAATTGCTACCTTGGTGGGTGGCACCATTGTGGTTCCGCATTTACGCAGAGCCTATGAATATTGGGAAGCCCTGGAGGCACAACGTTAAATTTTCCAAAAACTAAGCAATGGCCTTACTTTTAGGATTAGCTTTGAACATCTAAAAATTATGAAACTCAGCGCACACAACATAATGAAGTCCTACCGGGGGCGCCAGGTCGTTAAAGGTATTTCTTTGGAAGTAAATCAAGGAGAAATTGTGGGACTTTTGGGTCCTAATGGTGCTGGAAAAACGACCTCCTTTTATATGATTGTGGGACTTATAACACCCAATGGTGGACAAATATTTCTGGACAATATGGAAATCACCAAGTTTCCTATGTACAAAAGAGCGCAAAACGGGATTGGCTACTTAGCACAAGAGGCATCAGTTTTTAGAAAATTAAGTATTGAAAAGAATATTCTTAGCGTGCTCCAATTAACTAAAATGACCAAGAAAGAACAGGAACTAAAAATGGAGTCGCTCATTGAAGAGTTTGGTTTGGGGCATATACGCAAAAACAGGGGAGATCTACTCTCCGGAGGCGAAAGAAGACGTACTGAAATTGCTCGTGCTCTAGCGACCGATCCCAAATTTATATTGCTAGACGAACCTTTTGCCGGGGTAGATCCGGTAGCCGTAGAGGATATACAGCGCATAGTGGCACAATTAAAAGATAAAAATATTGGTATCCTTATTACCGACCACAATGTGCAAGAAACCTTGGCCATTACCGAACGATCGTACCTCATGTTCGAAGGCGGTATTCTAAAATCGGGTATTCCGGAAGATTTGGCCGCAGACGAAATGGTACGTAAAGTGTATTTGGGTCAAAACTTTGAGCTTCGCAAAAAGAAATTAGGCTTCTAGTACTATCGTCCATATCGCTTCGGAGTCGTAATTCCCTACTTTGCCCTACACCGGAAAACAGTGCTATGTTTTTCTAAATTTCCGTACCCTTTTGCAGGTTTCACAAATACGCATTATTCATCAGAAATTTCGAATTATGCGCTCCTTTTAGGAACAGCTTCTCCTGTTACTGAAAATTTAGGTTTCACTTCACCTGACTAAAAAGTCGGTTCACTTTCCATTTTATCGGCTTCACCCAAAAAGTGCTATTCTTACCTTCATTAGTGCCCTACTTTTGTCCAAGAAATCGATCTAAAAAAATAATTTTAAAATAGTAAATCATGAAAAAAATAAGTGTCATCGCCGGAATTGCAATTTTAGCCGTTGTACTCATTTCATTTAAAACAAAACACAAACACCATGCTTGGAATCAAAAAATAGAACATAAGGTAGATCCTATTTCTTTTGCGCATCTTTTTGCAGAAGGCCTAAAGTGGGAAAATGAACTGGCGCTACTAGAGCCCAACGACATTAAGGTGATTGAAGTTGAGGAAGATATTGAATTTGATTTTGATGTAACCTCCTATTTACCAGAAGGTTTTAACCCCTACAAGCACATGAATGTAGAAGTAAAGAAGCATCTTACTGAAGAAGAAGAAGCACTATTATCTAAAAAAGAAATAGAACAACTTTTTGCGGAAGGAATTCAATGGGAAAAAGAAGCGTTTCAACTTTCTGCCGACGACATCCATGTGATTGAAGTAGAAGAAGAAATTGATGTATGCCATGAAAAAAATAACGGACGAACAGAGGTTAACTCCCATGATGTAAATCCCACCTCGCCTTATTTTACTTCTTTGGAATTAGAAAAAATATACCATTTCTATGCGTCCGATACTCAAAATTTAGATTTTCAAGCAGAATTGCAAACGTTGGGTTATGGGTTTAGCGCGGTCAAGGAAGCAGCAACTTTCCTTTCCGCAGATGATATCCATGTTTTTGAAGTAGAAGAAGACGTAGACCTTGGCGTACTCTTAGTAAACTAATTACCCCTAAACTTTGATCCCAATTTAAAATAAAACCTTTAAAAAAGTTATCTAATCCGAATAAACCAACGAAAAATCGGAAGTTTATTCGGATTTTAGCATTTTAGTCTTGCGAATACCATTTTGTTACCATAGTATAAACAAGGCCACGACTTGCAGTTGACCTTTAAGCGATATAAAATTTGGAGTTTGAAATAAAATAGAAATGAATAAAAACGGGCATCAGCGAAATATACAAGTAAAACAAGGTGAAATTACCAAAATTGCCTTGTTGATCTCTTTTCTGATTAATCTGCCCCGTGCCGTCTATTTTTACAGGGTAACGCATCTTTCATTAGAAAGTTTCAAGGAGGGTTGGATGCTGGATCTGTTGACAAACTCGCTTTTCCTATTTGTATTCTCGTGGATAGCCTTACAAATCAATGCCAATATACCTTATCGCCTTCGTTTTACAAATCGCATCTATAAAATTCTTTTTATCATCCTTAGCAATTTGGTACTGCTTATTGGCGCCATTACGGTACTCAAATTTGGGCATCCCCTAGTGGTAGGCGATTTTCTAACTGTAGAAGAACGAAAATTTATCGATTTTAAATTCAGTTCTATTCTGCTTATTATTCTCTTTATTGCAAGAATTTTACGACTTAAAATTGCACAACGAGAAAATCTTTTGGAAAACGAATATTTAAAACAACAAAACCTTCAAAACGAACTTATTGCGCTAAAAAATCAAATTAATCCACATTTTCTGTTTAATTCTTTAAATACATTGGCTTCCCTTGTACGCGAGGATAAGGAAGCTACTACATTTATAAACAAGTTATCCTATATGTATCGCTATATTTTACAGAGCAGCGATCGGAATTTGGTAAGTGTAAGAGAAGAACTTAAATTTCTGGAGAGTTACAATTACCTTATTAAAACCCGATATAGAGACCGTTTTACCTTGTTAATCGACATTCCGGAGGCTCTTCAAGACACTCAAATTCCGCCCTTGGCCTTACAACTTTTGGTAGAAAACGCCGTAAAACACAACGAAATTTCGGAAGAATTTCCTTTAACAGTGCACATTTATACCAAAGAAGGATTCCTTTTTGTAGAAAATAAATTAAGGTTCCGTTCTTCTCTAGAGGATAGCACCGGAAACGGCCTAGTTAATTTAAGTAAGCGGTATTTTCTTTTACTTAAGCAAGAAATAACCGTTCATAAAGAAGACCATTTCTTCTCCGTTCGTTTGCCGTTACAGGTCATCTCCTAATTAAAACCCATATAAAGATAAATCAAAAACTTGCCTTATGAACGTTGTTATTGTAGAAGATGAAATTGCAGCGAGCGACAATCTTCAATACCTTTTGCAGCAAATCAATCCTACCATTGAGATCATCGCCGTCTTGGATTCGGTACGATCGGCGGTAGATTTTTTTTCGAAGCCTAACACAGCCGTGTTAATCTTTATGGATATTCATTTGGCCGACGGTATTTCGTTCGAAATTTTTGATCAAGTAAAAATCAGTATCCCGGTAATATTTACAACCGCATACGATAAGTACGCCTTACAAGCCTTTAAGGTAAACAGCATTGATTATTTACTGAAACCAATAAATGAAGACGAACTGTCTGAAGCTTTGGCGCAGTTTAAGAATCCTACCGAACCCGATCCGCAACTCAACGACCAAATGATGGGCTTATTACAGTTCATAAAAACTCAGGGGAAATCGTTTAAAACCACCTATTTAGTGAGTCATCGCGATCAGCTCATTCCTATTAAAACAAATGATATTGCGTATATTTTTATAGATACAGGCATTATTAAAGCGGTAACAGCGAGCCAACAAACCTATGTTATGGACGACAAACTTGAAGACATCGAGAAAGATCTTGACCCTCAAGCATTTTATCGCGTGAATCGGCAGTGTATTATAAATAGAACTGCCATTGCCCACATCACTACCTATTTTAACGGTAAATTAATCGTTACTGTGCTGCCGGCAGCTAAAGAACGTATTATTGTTTCCAAAGCAAAAGCCATGGATTTTAAAAAATGGCTAAACTCCTAATCCATATAGTAGCGAATTATAGCGTGTTTCACCACCAAAAACAACAAGTGGCGTTGTCTATTTCATTACTACGACCCGCTGTTTGTACGTTTAAAAACACAAATCCCCGATAAACGAAAAATACCTGCTCTCCCGTTTATCGGTGTTTTTTTACACTTAAGCCGTCTTTTATCCGGATACCGAAAAACAGGGTACTTTACCGATTTGCCCCCTTTAAAAATAGACTTGCGCGAGTTATTATAATAACAAAACGCAAGACATGAAAACGATACTTACTTTCTTCTTTATCCTTTTTATCGGAGTTGCTGCCCAAGCTCAAAATGCCACACCTGAAGTTAAGGTTGAAACTAGTACCATGGGAATTAAAACCAGTACGAATGAAGTAAGTGATGAAAACGAAAATAGCGTTGCCCGTTTATATCGATTTAAAAATGCCCAAGTAAAAAAAGCTTTGTCTTTTACCACCAAAAATAACAGACCTAAACTAGCCTAATGATGAGCCTACTTACTCTTTTATTCCCGGTTGTTTTATTTTGTAATTTAATTTCCGTTTTTCCGTCGCTACCATTTCCGCGACTTCTTGTAACAGTTGTTTGGCATCGTAGATAATACCGTCCTTAACGGTGTATGTTACACCTCCTACACGCACCACCTCATTTTCGTCTGTTAGTCGTATGGCACCTGTACCGTAAAGTACTTTTAAATTTTGAAGTGGATTTTCGGCTACAATCACAAAATCAGCCAATTTCCCGAGTGCTACACTTCCTAGAATGTGACTCTGCCCTAACGCCTCGGCACCGTTTAAAGTGGCAGAACGAATTATTTCTAAAGGATGAAAACCGGCCTCCCGAAGCAATTCCAGTTCGCGGATAAACGCAAATCCATACAACTGAAAAATAAAGCCGGAGTCTGAACCTGCTGTAACGCGCCCTCCTCTATTTTTGTATTCATTGATAAATGTCATCCATAACCTATAGTTTTCTTTCCAAGCTACTTCCTGTTCCGTACCCCAATCGTGCCAATACGAGCCATGCGAGATTTTACTGGGTTGATAAAATTCCCATAGCGAAGGCATAGTATACGTTTCATGCCATTCTGCACGGCGTGCTCGTTGTAAGTCGCGACTTGCCTCGTAAATATTAAATGTGGGGTTTATCGTAAAATTCAAGGCTAATAACTCTTCCATTACCGTATTCCAATGCTCCGAAAATGGTTTGGCTGCCTGCGCCCAAAGCGTGCCGGCATTTTCAAAACGATGCTGCTCATTTTGGTAGTTATAATCTAGTGGATAGTGTTGCACCGTAGTATTATCGAAAAGCGCTTCCGGCAATCCATACCAGTGCTCCATAGAGGTTAGTCCCGCTCTGGCAGAATGTAACACATTCCAACGAGCGACATTCAATTGGGCATGATGACAAGCCGATCCTAACCCCAATTTTTTATTTTCATCCAGTGCCGCAGCCATAATTTCGGGTTCTGCACCAAAAAATTTAATGCCATCTGCACCCATTTTGGCATTGGCTTTTACCCAGGCCCTCGCTTGTTCAGGAGTGGAAATAGGTATATCATTGAGCGGATTGAACCTTTCACTCGTTTGCCCAAAGCTGGTAAACGTATAAATGCGTGGTGCTACAATTTCATTTTTAGCACTTTTCCGTTTTAAGTCGAGCGACCAATCGATACTTCTTCCTCCTACTTCACGAACTGTTGTAACGCCATGCCCCATCCATAGTTTAAACACATAATCTGGCTCTGCACCCTGAGCCACCCCTCCAATATGGGCATGCATGTCTATAAACCCGGGCAAAAGATACATTCCGGAACAATCTAATTCTTTGCCTCCCGGTTTTAACTGTGGCCTTTTTGATGCCTCAATGGCGACTCCGGGGTAGCCTACGACTTGTATTTTGGCAATAACATTGTTCTCTACTACAATATCAATAGGGCCTTGTGGAGGTGCTCCATTGCCATTAATTAGCGTAACGCCCCGGATAATCAATTGCGAGAAGGGACCATCTCCGGTAGCAGATTGAGCAACCGTTTGTGGCATTCCTAAAACCAACCCCATCACTAGAACCAAAATAGTTTTTTGCATCATTGTTCAGTGTTATTACAAATAGGACTTCCTAATTACTCTTTGGGAACCTCAATGTGGTTACCCAAAAATAATGCGTTTAAAAATAATTTATTGGTGCCATACCAAGAACCTCTAAAATTAGGATTGTCGGCAAAAAGCACTACCCTACCGCTGCCCAAGGCACTTACCAACAACGAAGCGGACGGTTTTAAAAATTCATTCAGATTTTTATCGGTGATAAATCCATCTATATGAGGATTTGCACTATATTTTGCTACCGTGGCAAACTCATTTTTGCTGGGAGCCAACCACACGGAATTGTTTTTGTACACCGGAATAGAAGCATCGCGGTAGCCAAAAGCCAGCGGATGCGATGTATCCAAATCCACCTTAAAAATAGCACCCCCTAACCGTTCCTTTCCCAAATACTCACTCGCATCCACATAGGGTTTTCGGATTGCCGTTTTGGTAGAGTCCTTTTCCGGTTTGGTACGTTTCTCTTCTACTATTTTTTTGTCGATAGCCCATTGCGATGCAGTACCAATGGTAATTAAGGTATTGCCTTTTTTAACCCAATCGCTAAGCTTCTTTTGTTGCGATTCGCTTAATTGATAGGTGCCCGACACCATCACCAACACCGTATATTTATCTAAATCATGCCGGTTAAATCGATGCAATTGTAATTTAGTGATCGGCATATGCACACGAGTATCCAAAAGATGCCATACTTCACCCACTTCATACGATCTTGTACCTTCTCCTACCAAAATAGCCGCTTTCGGTTTTTTTAAAGCTTTTACATACCTACTCCCTAAATCGATCCCTTCTACACTATAGCCTGTAGATAGCGCATAGCCGGGCACATTAAATTTTTGTTGTGCTTCTTGTACCCATGTAAACACCGTGGTAGCATCTTCATCTTGTAAGGATACCGGAACAATCAGTGCACCAAAATTGAATTTTTTCGCTCCAGCGGTAGTTTGCGCGGTAAAAGGCTTAAATGCCGAAGACAGCACCAACCCTTTCTCCTGTAAATAATGCAATGCTGCAGGCGCATTATAATCATCCCAATCTAATATATAGGCATAATCAGACTTCGTTATAGGTGCATTCATTGCCAAGTTATCTGTGGATACAATTTTATCACCTATATTTAAATTGCTAACCGCATTGTACTTCATATTATAAAAATTGGCCAATGACCATGCTGAGGCGTCATAGTAAACACTATCTCTATAAGTACTATAGGTCTCAAAAACCGTCTGTACCATTCGATATTGGGGTTGATTTGTAGGAACTACGTAAGCATCACTTCCAGATCGATAAACCTCCACCTTATGACGTAACAGTTTATCAATAAATGCGCTAACCCTATTTTTATCGTACTCATCCTTAAAAACATAACCCTTAGTTTTACTCTTGGCCGCATTGCTCAAGGCGCTTTTAAAAAATCTTTGCTGGTACTTATAGAGCAACGCTTTATGGGCCACAGCAGCCTTAACCGTAGTTATGCTAGAAGTGTATTGGTTGCGAATGGTAAAGGGAAACGTAATCTCTCCAAAGGGAGTGGTTTGCTTATGTCCTCGGGAGCTCGCTTGTTCAAACAAAATACCTAAACCACCTTGTATATCCGGGTAAGACGATCCATACCCCGGATAGGTGCCATCAAAGACTTCCTTGGTGAAATAAAAAGAACCTATGCTGTCTAGTGCTTTGGCGTAGTAATCGCCAAAAATCGAATTTAAATCCTCATAATTCTCTTTTGGCATAATTGGGTTTAACGCACCGTTGGTTTTCAAAGGTTCAAAAAAATAGGTGCTTTGACTCCCCATTTCATGAAAATCGGTTACTACATTGGGATACCATTGATGATACCATGCCAGCTTTCCTTGGCTCTCCGGATTTACCGCCAGCAGCCAATCCCTATTCAAATCAAACCAATAGTGATTGGTACGCCCACCTGGCCAGTTTTCATTGTGCTCTGCATCTTGCGGATCGGCTACTAAGGGATTACCCTGATAGCTATTGGCCCACTGTGTGTGGCGGTCTCTACCGTCCGGGTTTATGGTAGGATCTATGAAAAGGACGGCATCTTTTATATAGTTTAAAATTTCCGGATGAGTCGAGGCCACAAACGTATAGGCCGTGAGTAATGCCGCCTCGGAACTAGAAGGTTCATTTCCATGTACGTTATATCCTAAATTAATAAAAACAGGTACCTCATCAT
Source organism: Aurantibrevibacter litoralis (assembly GCF_034651555.1). Taxonomy (NCBI): domain Bacteria; kingdom Pseudomonadati; phylum Bacteroidota; class Flavobacteriia; order Flavobacteriales; family Flavobacteriaceae; genus Aurantibrevibacter; species Aurantibrevibacter litoralis. Next base: position 175,379 of record NZ_JAYEEQ010000002.1, read on the forward strand.
AATTGGTAACCGTTTTATTAGGATCGGTAAAGGCTAAATGTTGTTGTTTTATGGTTTCTAAATTGGTTACATTTTCCGGTGCTGTAACCGTAAGGATAAGCAGTTTTCTTCCTTCATGCGTTTTTCCGTAATAGGTGATTGTAGCCCTGTCGGAAAGCTCTGCCAACTTTTCTAAATAGGCCACAATTAAATCATGACGGGTGTGGTGTTCTCCTATGCCGTATCCTAAAAATTGTTCCGGGGATGGTATGTCTGACTTAAACGGGTGGAATTTCTTTAAAAAATAATCTTGACTGTAGCTGTAGGCACTTGAAAGAAGCACCAAAAAAAGTATTTTCTTTACCATAACGCTCATTTTGAATATCCTTCTAAGATACTACAATCTCAATGAATTTGCCATTTTTTAACCCAACCCATCTACGAATTTAGGGATTGCCAAAAAAAAAGGCACTACACTACGAACCCCCCAACAAAGTGCGTACTTTAGGAGTACTTTATCAGCAAAAATCCTTTAGATTCTAGCTCAGAAGAACGAAATAGCCAGCTTCTATCCATGCGAATAGCGCAAAATAAGGATAAACGCCACAATTCCTGTATTCCTCTAAATTGCCAAACTTCACTAAAAAAATTGATTTAAAAAAAACGATAAGAGCCGAGAGGATCTAATCCTCCGTAGTGTCTTAACGGAGATTTGATGTAAATTTTAGGTGTCAGGGTTTCTCGTTAGGTAAACGAATGAAGCTGTTGCCCAATTTCTTCAAACCTCACAATGTAATTAGTACCTTTAGCACTAAAGTCTCTGGTGATAGAACCCTTTAATTGGCGCGCTAAATTATGAATCAACTTAAGTCCTAAAGATTTCGAAGTTTTGTAATTTACGACTTCCGGACAGCCAATGCCATTGTCGCCAATATTGAGTACATACTCCTGTGCTTCACCCTTTTTAAGTGCGATGTGTATCTCGCCACTGTTGTCACCGGTTATTCCATATTTTAATGAATTGGTTATCGTTTCATTAATGAGCAACCCTAAGGGTATAGCTGTATCTATGCCCAAACGTATATCTTTAATATCAATATGTAAGGTAACGTTGTTCTCTACTCCTTTTACAGAACGCACGAGATATTCACTTAATTCTTTCACATAAGAATCGTATTCAATCCCGGTTAAATCTTCGCGCATGTAGAGCATTTCATGTACCATAGCCATGGAAATCACCCTATTCTGACTACTTTTAAAGAGATTTTTCACATGAATATCTTCTGTATTTCGACTTTGTAAACTTAACAGACTGGAAACTGTTTGCAAATTATTTTTTACACGGTGATGTATTTCCTTCAGCAACATTTCCTTTTCAACAATACGTCCTTCCAGTTCGTTCTTGGATTTATAGAGTTTTCGTTGAATTTTCATGACGTGCTTTCCAAAAATACCTCCTAAAAGATATATCGTAAACAATACACTAAGAAAACTAAATAATTCTCCGGAAGCTTCGGGAACCACGTTATACGTAAATTGTAAGGGGACCCAATGCTGTGCATAAATTAGTGTAACCATGGCAAGTGACGCATAAAGGTATACTTTGCCTAAGGTTGGGGTACTTACATAGCCTGCAAGGACAATAAGCGCCAACACAAAGATAAAAGGACTCGTAATACCGCCACTATAGAGTGTAATGATGACCGCGGCAATTATGGCTAAAAGGGATGTGATATTATACGTTAGCCTAAGGTTTTGATGCCATTTAAACAGGAAAGTATTAAGGATACTTAAAAAGGCAAAGAGTATAAATACATGAGGAATAACATCATAAATATGCAATGCAAAAATGGCCATAAGACCAAATAGCAACGCAAAAATAGCCGTAGCATAATTGACCTTTTGAAGCAACCGGACTTTGTCCTGCCACTGCTCATGATCTTTGGGTGGTGTATACATCCGAATGTTTTTAAATTCTACACAACTTTACTTCTTTCCAAGTCATGTCCTTACGGTAAAACTAAGTATGTTTTGATATACAATCCAAATAAAATGTGAAACCCGCACCGCCCAATGTATGACCGTAAAGGTAATTAACGCAACCAAACAAAATGTCTGAATCAATTAAAAGCATTAACGTCGATGGTAACCTTTTTTTATTTTATAAAAACTTCATAATAACCTATTTAACTAAAAATAAAAGGTACGAAACCGGTGCTAAATATTACCCTTCCCTTTCTGCTTTGGGTACCAAATCTGTTAAATCGGCAATTTTTACGGCCTGTCCACTACTTATACTTTTGCGGGCGGCAATTCCAATAAGGCACGACATGGCGCCGTCGCGACTACCTGCCGCTCGTCCAAAAGGATCCTTTTCTTGCGTTTTTTTGAATATATGGTCTTGCAAACGTTGATCGCCTCCTCCATGACCCGCCTTTTCAGTAGTTACGTTTACGGTTTCAAAATCATTCCATAATTTATGAACAATAATTGGATCTGTAGTAAAGGCATCACTTTCAGATTGGTCCATTTCCCGAGTATGTAGTTCTGCTTGATCTATTTGCGCATTTTTTATATAGGGGATGTCCAGCCACGCCTCTATGCGTCCCTCCGTGCCATTAAAAGCAACGCGCCATCCTTCAATAGGCGAATAGGTAGTTAGAGAATAATTAAGCTGCACCTTATTTTTATATTTTACCTGAGCAGACATTTTATCATAGATATCAATATTGTCTCTAAACAGACAATTGTCCCGAATGTATCCATCATGCTTTTCATGATCTACGTACAATTTCATGAGTCGTTCGTCTTTGGTAATATCAAAATAAAAATCGCACTCCGTTTTAAAATCGCAGCTACGGCAATTCTTACCTTTAAAAGGGCCGTTCTTTCCATAAAATTCCAAATCGCCATAGGCAAAAACTTCACTGGGCTCAGAATTAATCCACCAATTTAACAAATCAAAATGGTGCGTTGCCTTATGTACCCAAAGGGATCCGCTCTCTTGCATTTCCCCGTGCCATCTTCTAAAATACGAGGCGCCATGATAGGTATTTAAATACCAATTAAAATCTACTGAGGTAAGTTTCCCAATAGATTTCGATGCTAATAGCTCCTTTATTTTGGTAGCGTAAGGGCTCCAACGGTAATTAAATCCTACAATAAGATTTTTATTTGATTTTCGTTCAGCATCTAAAATAGCCTGACACTTTACTTCATCTGTGGTTAATGGCTTTTCTGTGAGTACATCGTGCCCCATCTGTAACCCTTTTATGATAAACTCATGGTGATTGGTATCCTTGGTAGTAACGATGATAAGATCGGGTTTTGTTCTTGCCACCATGGTCTCAAAATTGATAAACGTAGGGCAAGACACTCCAATAAAGCTTTTGGCGTATTCCAAACGCCCCGGATTAACATCGCACAACCCTACAAACTCCAAAATATCGGCATATTCTTGCACCAGTCTTTGGCCCCAAAAAGTAATACCTCTAATACCTGTACCTACGAGTGCCACTTTTAATTTCACCGGTTTACCAAAGCTAAAGGCACTTAGCGGGAATGCAGCACTTGCTGCCAACATGCTTACTGAAGTTAAAAATTTTCTTCTTTTATTTTCCATGGGTAATGGGATTAGGATATAGGTCTTTCCTGTAAATATATAGAATTCTAAAAATAAAAAGCGGTAATTCATGGAATTACCGCTTTTTAAAGTCTATGCACGCTGTGTGTCTTACTCCTCCGTAATTACCCAATCGCCCTTTTGAATAAGCAACTCTGCTTGCTTGTATTTCATGGTCTTACTCTCGCCGGACAAGACATTTTTTATAGTAACCCTCTCATTTCTTCCAATTTTAGCACTTTCCCGAACGATTGTTTCTGTCACTTGAGGTCTACCGCCCTGTTGTTGCGCCAGCGCTCTGTTTTGAGCTGCCCTTTCGTCGCTGTTAGGAATTTCGGCTTTTGAGGTTTGCAATTGCTCCTTGGGTCGTCTTAATTTGGCCGCTTCTTGGATTTGATTTGGATTCGAAGTAGGCAATTCGCCTTTGTATAAGAAAGAAACCACCTCCTTATTCACCTTTTCCATCATGGCCTTAAAAAGTTCAAAAGCTTCAAACTTATAAATGAGCAACGGATCTTTCTGTTCGTGGACGGCCAACTGTACCGATTGCTTTAATTCGTCCATTTTTCGAAGATGTGTTTTCCAAGCATCATCTACAATAGCCAGCGTAATATTTTTCTCAAAATCGGTTACCAATTGTTTTCCGTTGGTCTCATACGCCTCTTTTAAGTCGGTTACCACCTGTAGCGTTTTTATACCGTCTGTAAAAGGTACTACAATCCGCTCAAACGTATTGGCGTTGTCCTCATATACTTTTTTTATAACCGGAAAGGCTGTTGCCGCATTGCGCTCCATTTTGGACAGATAGTAGTCATAGGCCTCTTTATACACTTTTGCGGCGATATCAAGTGCACTAAGCTTGGTAAAATCATTTTCGGAAATGGGTGACGCAATGGAAAAATACTTAATTAATTCAAATTCAAAGTTTTTGTAATCGTTGGCTCCTTTATTGGTTTCAGCAATCACTTCACAGGTATCGTACACCATATTGGCAATATCCAATTTAAGGCGTTCTCCCTGAAGGGCATGATTTCTTCTTTTATACACCACTTCGCGTTGGGAATTCATTACATCATCATACTCCAACAGCCGTTTGCGTATCCCAAAGTTGTTTTCTTCCACTTTTTTCTGTGCCCGTTCTATGGATTTGGTCATCATGGAATGCTGTATCACTTCACCTTCTTCCAAGCCCATGCGATCCATCATCTTAGCGACCCTATCTGAACCAAACAAACGCATTAGGTTATCTTCTAGCGACACATAGAATTGCGAACTTCCCGGATCTCCTTGCCTACCGGCCCTACCCCTTAACTGCCTGTCTACACGTCTGGAATCGTGACGTTCGGTACCCACAATAGCTAAACCTCCTGCTTTTTTTACTTCATCGGAAAGCTTAATATCCGTTCCGCGTCCTGCCATGTTGGTCGCAATAGTAACAATACCCGATTTTCCTGCTTCTGCTACAATATCGGCTTCCTTTTTGTGCAATTTTGCGTTTAACACATTGTGAGGCACTTTTCGTATGGTAAGCATACGCGAGAGTAGTTCGGAAATTTCAACTGAAGTAGTTCCGATTAACACCGGTCTTCCGGCAGCCGAAAGTTTGGTTACTTCTTCAATGATTGCATTGTATTTCTCCCGTTTGGTCTTGTAAATTAGATCATTCCTGTCGTCTCTAGCAATGGGCCTGTTGGTTGGGATTTCCATTACGTCTAATTTATAGATTTCCCAAAATTCACCGGCTTCGGTTACCGCAGTACCTGTCATCCCGGCCAGTTTTTTGTACATTCGAAAGTAATTCTGTAATGTAACCGTCGCAAAGGTCTGTGTCATGGCTTCTATTTTCACATTCTCCTTAGCTTCAATAGCCTGATGCAGTCCATCGGAATACCTACGACCGTCCATGATACGACCGGTTTGCTCGTCAACAATCAGGACCTTATTTTCCATGACCACATATTCCACATCCTTTTCAAAAAGGGTATATGCTTTTAGTAACTGACTCATGGTATGAATACGCTCACTTTTTACGGCAAAATCTTTAAATAAATGCTCCTTTTGAGCTGCCTCTTCCGTAATATCTAAATTTTGATTTTCTATTTTGGCGATTTCGGCACCAATATCGGGCATTACGAAAAAGTCCTTATCGGTATCTCCAGAAATATGTGCAACACCTTTGTCTGTGAGTTCTATTTGATTATTTTTTTCGTCGATTACAAAAAGGAGTTCTTCATCTACCACCGGCATTTCCCGGTTGTTATCTTGCATGTAAAAATTCTCAGTCTTTTGCAGTAACTGCTTAATACCCTCTTCACTTAAAAACTTAATTAACGCTTTATTTTTAGGTAAGCCTCGGTGTACGCGCAACAATAAAAAACCACCCTCTTTTGTATTGCCTTCTGCAATATACTTTTTTGCTTCCGCCAACACCCCGGTTAAATACTGCCTTTGCCGCTGTACGATATCATGAATCTTGGGTTTCAGTTCATTAAATTCGTGACGATCACCTTCAGGTACGGGGCCAGAAATAATTAAGGGTGTACGGGCATCATCAATCAGAACTGAATCTACTTCATCTACTATAGCATAATGGTGTGGCCGTTGTACTAAATCTTTTGGGATATGTGCCATATTATCCCTCAGATAATCAAATCCAAATTCATTATTGGTACCATAGGTAATATCAGCATTATAAGCCGCCCTACGACCTTCTGAATTAGGCATATGGTTATCAATACAATCTACCGAAAGTCCATGAAATTCGAATAAGGGCGCCATCCATGCACTGTCCCTTTTTGCCAGATAATCATTCACAGTAACCAAGTGTACTCCATTGCCCGTAAGCGCATTTAGATACATGGGCAACGTAGCCACCAACGTTTTTCCTTCTCCGGTTTGCATTTCGGCTATCTTTCCTTGGTGTAGCGCAATACCCCCTATGAGCTGCACATCGTAATGCACCATATCCCAGGTAACTTCTTTCCCGGCGGCATTCCACGAGTTTTTCCAAATAGCCTGGTCTCCCTCTAGTGCCACGTAGGTTTTGGTTGCGGACAATTTTCGGTCAAATTCCGTAGCAGTTACCTCAATGTTTTCATGCTGCACAAACCGTTTGGCTGTTTCCTTCATCACAGCGAAGGCTTCCGGTAAAATGGCATTGAGCGTATCTTCAGAAATTTTGTAATGCTCTTCCTTAAGTTTGTCTATTGCGGCGTAACTATCCTCATTTTTATCAATGTCGATGGACTGTTTAACCGCTTCTTCTATTTTTTCAATTTCGGTAGTTATTGTCAGTCCTGCTTCCTTTAACGTATTTCTAAACGCTTGAGTCTTGGCTCGAAGGGCATCGTGACTTAATTGTTCCAGTTCTTTTTCAAAAGATAAAATCTGGTTTATTAGTGGTTTTAAGGCCTTAACGTCTTTTTCGGATTTGTCTCCCACAAAAACCTTGAGTACCGTATTAATAAAATTCATATATGTTTTTTTAATGATCGTTTTTAACTGATGGGTAGCACCAAACTCTCCCTTTAAATTTAATTTATTTGCCTTTGGAAAAAGGGCTTCGAGGTAGTGACTGTTGTTTCAAAATTGCAGCTTCAAAATTACGTAAAAAAAAAGCCTCCAAGGAGACTTTTTTGTTGTAATTCAGTTAATATTATTAATACTCGTCCTCGTTCCAGAGGTAGTCTTCTTCCGTAGGATAATCAGGCCAAATTTCTTCGATAGATTCATAGATTTCACCGCCTTCCTCTTCCATTGATTGCAAATTTTCCACAACTTCCAACGGGGCTCCTGTTCGGATTGCATAATCTATAAGCTCATCTTTGGTAGCCGGCCAAGGTGCATCACTTAAATATGAAGCTAGTTCTAAAGTCCAATACATCTTTGTATAATTTAATTTTTTGCAAAAATAATTTTTAAACGCAGAAAGTCAAGTTTTTTTACAACTATTTCAACCTATTTATCAACAATAGTATGATTTTCCCTTTTACCCGAGGTTTGCTTTGCGAGTTTACGCATCAATTCTATCCGGAATCCATTTTATTTCGTCGGCGTTAAGATCCTGCGAAAGCTTTCGTGCCAACACAAATAAATAATCGGAAAGACGATTGAGATACGGCAGCACATTCGCTTCAAAAGGTGCCAATTGATGCAATTGTACTGCCATGCGCTCTGCACGCCTGCATACTGTACGGGCTATATGGCAATAGGAAACCGTTGTATGGCCGCCCGGCAAAATAAAATGGGTCATTGGCGGTAGCAGCTGGTTCATAGCATCGATTTCGGTTTCGAGCAAAAGAATGTCTTCGGACGTAATTTTCTGGATGTTTAATCGCTGTTTGCCATTGTGTAGCACACTTTTTACCGGATCTGTAGCCATTACAGCTCCTAGTACAAATAATTTTTCCTGAATCTGCTTTAGAATTTCTTGATAGTGCATTGCAATTTGCTGATCTCGAACCAAACCCAACCACGAATTTAACTCGTCTAAGGTGCCGTAACTTTCAATACGGATATGATCCTTGCGCACTCGGGTGCCTCCAAAAAGTGCAGTAGATCCGCTATCTCCGGTTTTTGTGTATATTTTCATTTTGCTTTTTGATGCTTGCTATTCCGGCTTTTTATCTTCTTCTTTTTTTCTTTCACGCACTTGCCGACTGTCCATAAATCCCCTTGATTTTCGTTCTTTCCAACGCTTTTTAGACATGGCCTGCACGCCAAAATAAATCACTACCAAAACAGCGACAACAATATAAATGGTATTGTTTTCCATGGTACGCTAATTTAATTCCTAAAATTACAGTTTTATATTCTAATCTTAAAATGCTCTTTCAACTGTTCTTTTCTAAAAAAAAGTAGTCCGCAGTAAAACAAATCTACCGTTACCGTAATAGCGGGCAATGCCTTTGCCATTTCCCAATGGTGTTGCGATTCTTTTGTACGATATATATCACTAAGCAACACTAGGGTGTTATTGTGCATTTCTTCATTTCTCAGTATAATAGCTTTACTATGATGCAATGCGGATGCGTCTATATAAATTAAATCATAAGGCGGTTGTAGCGATGTATTCCAATCCAATTCCTTTGCCAACTTCTTTTTTATGAGCTCATTTTCGGTGTATATTTTTATAGCTTCGGTCCGAAAATAGGACTTGCATTTACGCAAAACAGCTATGGATTTGGTAGATTTGGTGGCATCCATCTTTTTGTAAAGACATTGGGTTACAAAGGCATATACAAAAGGGGAATGAACCCCGTGCTGATTGCTAGAATTCCATAAAAATATAAGATACTTAAAAAAAAAATGCATTGATCCTTCGCCGTTTTATTAGCCCTCCATGAGCATCGAAAGTTCTAACCAACGATCTGTTTTCACCTCGAGCGAATCTATCACGTTTTTTAGAGCTATAGACCGCTGCACCAATGCCTCTCCTGTTAACGACGCATCGGCAAAACTCTGTTGCATTTCGGTTTTCTGTTGCTCTAAACGCTGTATTTCCTTTTCCAATTGCTGGTATTCTTTTTGTTCAGCATAGCTCAGTTTTTTGGAATTATCTTGGGTCTTCCATACATTTTTGGAAAGTTGGCTTTGTGCGTTTTCTGCTTTTACCACCTTATTTTCTTGCTCGGCACTATCTTCATAGGCTCTAAAATCGGAGTAATTGCCCGGGAAATCTTCAATAACGGCATCGCCCCTAAACACAAAAAGATGATCTACAATTTTGTCCATAAAGTATCGATCATGAGACACTACCAAAAGGCAACCCGGAAAATCTAACAGAAAATCTTCCAATACATTTAGCGTCACAATATCCAAATCATTGGTAGGCTCATCCAATATTAAAAAATTAGGATTTTGAATGAGAACCGTACAGAGGTATAAGCGTTTGCGTTCGCCACCACTAAGCTTTTCTACATAATCGTACTGCTTTTTCCGATCAAAAAGAAAACGTTCCAACAATTGTTGGGCAGAAATTTGACCGCCCTTTTTTAAGGGGATATAATCTCCGAATTCCCGAATGACTTCAATCACCTTCTGCCCGGGTTTTATAGTAATACCGGCCTGAGTGTAATACCCAAATTTAATGGTTTCGCCCACTACTACTTTCCCGGTATCTGGGACATCCGTTCCGGTTAACACATTCAAAAAAGTCGATTTTCCGGTACCGTTTTTTCCGATAATGCCTATGCGTTCTCCTTGCAAAAAAATGTATTCAAACGCATTTAAAATGGGTTTATTAGGGTACGATTTGGAAACTTTGTGAAGCTCCAACACCTTGCTCCCCATGCGTTCCATATTAATTTCCAGTTGTACTTTGTGATCCTTTCTGCGTTGGGAAGCCTTTTCTTTTATAGCCTGAAAATCATCTATTCTAGATTTGGATTTGGTAGTTCGGGCTTTGGGCTGTCTTCGCATCCAATCGAGCTCCTTTTTAAAAAGTTGTTTGGATTTGTGCTGCTCTACAGCCTCCTGTTCTAGTCGAGCCTCTTTCTTTTCCAAATAATAAGAATAATTCCCTTTATACGAATAAAGTTGACCATTATCCAATTCTATAATCTCATTGCACACCCGCTCTAAAAAGTAGCGATCGTGAGTTACCATAAACAGGGTTACGTTTTCCTTGGCGAAATACTGCTCTAACCATTCTATCATTTCCAAATCTAGGTGGTTGGTAGGCTCATCCATAATCAACACATCGGGTCGGTTAATTAGGGCGTTGGCTAAGGCGAGCCGCTTTTTCTGTCCTCCGGATAAACTACCTACTTTTAGCTGTAAATCTTCTAATTTTAATTTGAAAAGAATTTGCTTGTATTGATTTTCAAAATCCCATGCCCCAAAATGATCCATTTCATCGAATGCTTTTTGATAGGCGTCCTCGTTCTCGGGATGCTGTAATGCCTTTTCATAATTGGCTATAATACGCAACACATCGCTATCCGATGCCAAAATAGTCTCCTCTATGGTGTGATTGGGGTCTAAATCGGGCTCTTGCTCTAAATACGATATACGAATTTCCTTGCGGTAATTTACCCTTCCGGAGTCCGGAGATTGGTTGCCCGAAATAATATTGAGGATAGCCGTTTTTCCGGTACCATTTTTTGCGATTAAGGCAATTTTTTGATCTTTATTGATACCAAAAGAGAGGTCTTTAAAAAGTACAAGTTCCCCAAAAGATTTTGATATATTTTCTACCGTAATAAGGTTCATTTTATGTATTAAAATTTAACTGAAATCAAGAAAAAGCATGCATACTTTTACCGGCGAAACTCCTTAATGTCCTGCTTTTTTGAAATGAAAGTGCAAAAATACGTATCTTAAACCCAACGCCGTCAACAACAGCAGTAATAATGGCGAAAATACTTGGATTTTTAAAACCCAAAGCAACAAGGCAAGAAGTAAGAGCCCACAGAGCACCATCATATAAAGGCCAAGCACGCTCCCTTTAGCTCGCTTAGAAAACAGAAAAAAAGCAACGATTATATTTAAAGGAAACGCCCATAAGACATTAAAATTAGAAACTGTAGTGGTATGTTCCGAAAGAAACCACAGAAAAAGAATGACAAAACCCGCTAGGCCGGTTGTAAAAAAAAGTATAAAATCTAACCATCTACTTTGGGTGTTTTTTCTGTAATCGCGGTACGTTATTCCAAGTACAAGCCCTAAAAGTAGTGAAAGCCAAAATAAAGGCGATAACCAAAAACTCGGCCGGGTTTCTTGTCCCTTTTCTTCTAAGATGGTTCGTTCTTGGAGCACTAAAGGTTTAGCTCCTAAAGTAGCATGCTGCATCTGTCGCATCACATAATTAGGCAAAAAGAGATGCTCTTGGGGCGTGGCTGTTCTATCGATTACCGATCCTAAGGCCAAATCAATACCAAAGGCCGACCACGAATTGGTTTTTAAGTTTTGATGAATGAGTTCTCTAAACGTATATTGCTCTTTTAAATGCGTATAGTCATAGCGCAATGCATCGCCAAATGTGCGCACTAACACCTCTCCCATTTTGGTGGCGCAGTTATCAAAAAGGAAATCGTACTTATAATCCCTGTTTTCAGGACGATAATTGGTTTCTAAAAACGTAAAAAAATGGGCGGTTTGGGAGGCATCCAATTGCAACAGTTGTTCTTTTACCCATCGGTTTTCTACTTCATATTCATATATAAAATGCGCAAACGGTTGTCTGCTTAAGGAGTACAATAATTTTCCTTGTGTAAATTTGAGATAAAAATGGGGTGTATTAAAATCAAAAGTCCCATAATTATATACCACATCGATCTCCAAAATAGGATCAAAAACTCGGAACGCACTGTGGCCAAAGGTTGCATACAATTCTTCTCCTGAACCACAGGTAATGAGACTTATTTTTGCCGCCGGCGATAAGGTTACTTGTTGACTATAGCCCAAAGCCCAGCATCCTATAAAACAAAGTAACAATCGCTTTTTAAGTGTCATGTGCGGTACAGTACCAATGCATTTAACTGCAAATATCCGAATAATTTATGGTACCAAAGTGAATCCTGAAAAAATGTGTTATTTTTACCTAAAACCAACTCAAGTGAAAAAACACATCCCCAACTTCCTTACCCTACTCAACGTTTTTTGTGGCTGTATAGCGGTCGTCTTTGCGGTAATGAACCGTATGGAGATAGCAGCCTTGTTCGTTTTTTTAGGTATATTTTTCGATTTTTTCGACGGGCTTGCGGCTCGGCTGCTTCGGGTGCAAAGCGATTTGGGTTTACAGCTGGATTCCTTGGCAGATATGATTACCAGCGGACTAGTTCCGGGGATTGTGATGTATCAATTACTGGGAATGTCTGCCTATGGGGGCTGGAACTCCGGACATGCTTTACCCACCGGATATTCCGGTGAAACTCCTATCCTATTTTTACCTTTTTTGGGTTTTATTATTACACTGGCTTCTGCCTATCGGTTGGCCAAATTTAATATTGATGAAAATCAGGCAAGCTCTTTTGTAGGCCTACCCACTCCGGCAAATGCGCTGCTTGTGCTCTCATTGCCATTGATTCTTTACTACCAAAACAACGATGCGCTTAATCGTATTATCCTAAACCCTTGGTTTTTGGTTGGACTTACTTTTTTAAGTGCCTTTTTACTGAATGCCAGGATTGCCCTTTTTGCCTTGAAATTTAAAAATTGGAGTTTTAAGGACAATACACTCCGCTACACCTTTTTAATTGTAAGTTTCGTGTTACTACTTACCCTAAAGTTCTTGGCTGTGCCAGCCATTATTGCCTTTTATGTGTTGAGTTCTGTAGTAAATGGTAGTAAAAAAGAAAAAACATAACGAACCAAAGCTACGGTAACCGCTTTATCATAAAAGTCAATTTATAGTCAAAAATAATAACGGACATTTTTATCCGTTATTTAAAAATATAGTGTACCTTTGCCTCAAATAATGGAATGGCTATGTTTTCTAAAGCATGCGAATACGGCATACGAGCTAGTATCTATATTGCACAACAGTCGCTGGCTGATGCTAAAGTGGGGCTAAAAGAAGTTGCCAAAGCGATAGATTCGCCGGAAGCCTATACGTCCAAAATATTGCAACAATTAACCCGATCCCAAATCATTAATTCGGAAAAAGGGCCTACCGGAGGATTTATGATGGATGCTTCACAATTGCGAACTACGCAACTAAGCGCCATTGTATTGGTCTTAGACGGTGATCGAATTTACAAAGGATGTGGTTTAGGTTTAAGGGCGTGTAATGCCGTACTGCCCTGCCCCATGCACAAGCAATTTGCTGCGATACGCGAAGACCTAAAAACCATGTTAGAATCGACCTCCATACAGTCTTTAGCCATGGAACTCGACGAAGGATTAACCTTCTTAAAACGTTAGAAAAAATTTACATTATTAGTGGATAAAAATATCTATTACTTATATATTATATAAACCTTTAAATTGTACACCATGAATATTCAAAAACATCAAATCATCGGAGAACTCGTTGCTCAAAATTACAAAGCAGCCTCTGTATTCAAAAAGTATGGCATCGATTTTTGCTGTAACGGCAACCGCACTATAAACGAGGCTTGTGCCAAAGAAAACATTGCCTTAACCACCGTGCTGCAAGATTTGGACATTGCGCTTCAAAAAAAAGAAGATAATGGCATCGATTACCAGTCATGGCCTTTAGATCTTTTGGCGGATTATATAGAAAAAAAACACCACAGTTACGTAGTAGAAAAAACTGCGGAAATCTTACCTTATTTAAACAAAGTCTGTAACGTACATGGGGCTCGGCATCCTGAATTACTTGAAATTAAGGCACATTTTGATGCTACCGCAGGAGAGCTTGCCATGCACATGAAAAAAGAAGAGCTGATCTTATTCCCTTATGTTAGAAAAATGGCGAAAGCGAAGAAAGAAGGTACCAAAACCGCTGCACCCCATTTTGGAAGTGTACAAAACCCTATACAAGCCATGATGCACGAGCACAGCACCGAGGGAGATCGGTTTAGAAAAATTGCAGAATTAACCCATAATTATACGCCACCACAAGATGCGTGCAGCACCTATAAGGTAACTTATGCGTTGCTCAATGAATTTGAACAAGATTTGCACCTGCATATTCATTTGGAAAATAATATTCTATTTCCAAAAGCAATTCAACTGGAAAAAGAACTTAACTAAATCCCTTTTCTGCAAAACGCAATAGTCTTTTAACAAAACAACTTGGTAGCATTAAAAGCCCACGATTAAAACCGTGGGCTTTGCGTATCGCTTCTAATAAAAAATTTCTTGAAACTGACTATCCCCGAGGCGAGCCATAGGGGTATTTCGCCAGTTTCATTTTGGCCTTTGGGCCAAAATCCGAAATTTTGTATTTTACCTCACCCGGAACTGCAAAAAGGCAGTTCCGACCTCTCCAAAGGAGAGGTAAATAGGAAACCCCCACCCAAGGGTCGGGGAATCTTTAGATTCAAAATTTTAATTTCACGAGCTAGGAAACCCCATGGAAACCGGTTTAGAACACATGTATTGCATGTAACGCTGCCCCTTTATTTTAAAATTTTGTTAATATATTTTTTTAGTTAGGATTCCTTACTATATTTGTAGTGGCAATAATGCCTTAACAAATCAAAACAAAAGTAAAATGAGCAAGTCTATTTTTTACCATGCAGGTTGTCCTGTTTGTGTTAGTGCTGAGCACGATCTCCTAAATTTAGTGAACCCCGCCAATGTAGAGGTAGTACACATAGGCGAAGACCGCGCCCGGATTGCTGAAGCTGAAAAGGCCGGTGTTAAATCTGTTCCGGCATTGGTAACACCAAATGGCAATGTGCTGCACATTAATTATGGCGCATCCATGGCCGACGTAAAGGGCTAAACAATAAAATGTGCAACAGATGGCCCTAAAAGCACCGCTTTTAAGGAATTATGTAGATTAAAAAACACTTATATGCCGCTTTTATTGATATAAAACCGTTATTCATTTTGACTTGATTTCTTCCATTTTTGCCCTACCCTAAAGGGTACATCAAAGAAATCTTCATTACTTCCTTCGGGATCGAGCTATACAATGAAGATATTAGTATTACATAAGCACTAAATAATCAAAATGCACAACGGGTTGCTATAAGTGTTTTTTATCCTTATTTTACTTCAATACAACCACAAATACCCTATAACCATGAAAGTAGCAATTTGGGATACGTATGTAACCAAAGCAGATGGCACTCTAATGCATTTTGATATTATTGTTCCGGAGCACCTCAAAAACGAAGAAATAATTTATACTTTTGGAGTCCAATATTTACGCACCAAAAACATAGAAAATAGACCACTCACTGCCCATGAGTGCCGTTTTTGTCATATTGAAACAGCTTCCGATGCTGTTTTGGAGGCTATTGAAAAACGGGGGTATTATATCCTTGAAATGCAAAATTGTAATCCGTAGTGTCAATATTTAATTTAAAAGAACAAAACAAAGAACTAGACTACAAAATTGTGGCCGGCCTGGAGCGTTTGTCGCAGGTTTTCCGTAGCCAATTATGGGAAAAAGCCAAAACGTACCAACTAAGTCCCATTCAGATTCAACTGCTCATTTTTTTACAGCATCATTCTACTACAAAGGCCACAGTGAGTTATATGGCACAAGAGTTTCATGTGACTAAACCTACCATTAGCGATGCTATTAAAATACTGGAACAAAAAAAGCTTCTTTCAAAATTTCCGGATCCGGAAGACAGTCGTAGTTATACTATGCAATTAACAACAGCAGGTAGCCATATCGTAGCCGTATCAGAAAATTACGTAGACCCCATAACACAGCTTATAGCGAAAGTGGCCGCTCATGAAAAAATGATCCTTTGGGAAACAATTTGTAGCCTTATTACGCAACTGAATGCGCAGCAGATCATAAGTGTGCAGCGCACTTGTCTGGCGTGCCAACACCATAGACTGCGACATGAAGCTCATTTTTGCTCTTTGCTTGATAAAAAACTGGAAGTGAAAGATATACGACTAGACTGCCCGGAATTTGAAAAAAGCGATACGTTTTAAAAGAAACCTATGCTCGTTTTACCGGAGATTGAGAACCCTATTCTCGCCACTCCTTTCTTTAATTTTCCCTTATAACCGTACTGGAATTGGCCTACTCTTCGAACAATAAAAAATTTCTTGAAACTGACTATCCCCGAGGCAAGTCATAGGGGTATTTCGCTAGTTTCATTTTGGCCTTTGGGCCAAAAACCAAAATTTTGTATTTCACCTCACCCGGAACTGCAAAAAGACAGTTCCGATCGCTCCAAAGGAGCGATAAATAGGAAACCCCGACCCAAGGGTCGGGGAATCTTTAGATTGAACTTCTTTGAAACTGAACACCGTTCTTTAAAGATTGATAGCGATAATCGCAATGCTCTTATGCCAATTTAGCCCTGTTATTTTTAGTCGTAAAAGACAATTCCTTTTTTACCAACGCATTTTTAAATTTATACAAGCGAGCCATGCCGTTATCGTTCTTTAAAACCGCCTCATCAAGGTTGATTACAATTCCCTTTGTTTGGGTAGCAACTTTAATTTCTTTTTTGTCGTCTTGGGCTTGGGCAACACTTCCGATAAAAAAGATAAAAATTAAGGTAAGAAATGCGTTCATGGCTTGGGGTTTTCTTCTGTAAATTTAACGGCCCATAGCCTATGGCGCTGCTCATAAATCGTTCAAAACACCCTATTTTTCGGTGATACGAATTAAGTCGGTTAAAGTGTAAAAAATAATCGATCAAAGAAAATCTGTACCATATCCGTATATCGGTAGAAGCGGCTTTTCGTCGAACAAAAAGAACTATAAGTGCAGTAGCAAAAGAGGATTCGGACAGTTTATGCTGTAATATTCTTTATCCTTTGTAGTGCAAACCCCCGGATAATTATCAAAGTAACTACCCAAATTAAGGATTAGTTGAAAGTGAAGATGCGGTGCATAATTCCCATTACTATCCGGCGTGCCCAATGTACCAAGAACTTCCCCGGCTTGGAATGATTTACCCTCATAAAGACCTTCTAAACTAGCCAAGGACAAATGTCCAAACAAGGAATAAAAGCGCACACCTGCCAACTCATGCTGCAAGATAAGCGTGGGTCCATAATCGCCTTTAGCACTGTTATTGCAAAAACTGTGCAGTACACCATTTAAGGGCATTAAAACTTCCGTACCCGCCTTTGCCCAAAAATCGACCCCTAAATGAACATTTCGGAGCGCCTCGTTTTCCGAATTAAAATTAGGGTTGTTTAGGTATAGGTTTCGTTGTTCCAAATAGCCACCATAGGCCACTTGAGCCGATTTTGCAGCTAAAACCGAATCAATGTACGTTTGGCAATTTTCGACCTTAGTAATATCCAACGTCTTTAACTCCGTATTCTGAGCAGAAAGATCAATAGGCGTATACGCATTACGGGGAATACGGGCATCTAAAATTGGGATAAACTTCATAGAAACACCTTCTAATAGCGCCGCTAACGTTGTCATAAAAAAGGGCTATTTATTTTTGAAGCAACTCTTTTAACTCATCTATCTTTCGACCTAAATCTAAAATGGCATTGGCATAGCGTGTATCCCATTCTTTTAGGCGATCTGATGCAGACAAGGCAATTTCATATTCCAATCCGGGTAACATCCATGAAGCATATCCACTAAACGGATCTGAAGCTGCATATAATGACCGATACCATTTTCCAAAATACATCCCTTTCTCGTCTATAAAACTTTTTTCTAAAGCTAAAAGCCGTGCATTAATTTCCTTAAGTCGTTTCTTAGATAATTTATTTTGTAAGGATGCTTCCAGTGCATCTTGCAGCTGCTTTGCCTGCTCCGTTAGCTGGGTAATAGCCTGTTTGGATGCGGAAAACCCGCCAAAGTTGGCATCGTAGGCCTGTACCTTTTTTTCGACATTTTCAAAATGCAGTTTTAGGTCGGTAGCATAGCGAGGCACATCATAGGGAATAATGTCTGCATTTGCCAGCCTCAAGGTCATGATGCCTACCAGCTGCGCTACAGCCGGGCCAAAAGTAAAACTTGGATCTACAAAGCGCTCGTAATACGCAAAGCTATCATAATTGGAATGGTATAAAGAAGGGCCGCTTGTTCCTGCATTTAGCGAGGGCACCCCTACATGCATGTAAAATGCGATATGATCCGATCCGCCACCCAAATTTCCAATTTTAGGCTCTTTGTGTTCTTCTCCTTTCCAGACCTCAAAAACCGATTTTTCCGAGTTCGGATAGGGCACTTCTTTGGCCGCTTCCATAATAAGATTTTTAAGTGTGGGAGAGGATGCAGCACCAAAGGTGGTACCGGCAACACCCCCATCAAAATTTAAATATGCCACCGCTTTGGCGTTGAGCTCGTCGCGCATTTGCTCTACCCATTCAGCAGAACCAATAACACCGTGCTCTTCGGCATCCCAATGCGCAATAAGGATGGATCGTTTTGGTTTATGACCGTCCTTAGCCAGTTTACCCAAGGTTTCGCTTAAACTCAGCAACATTGCTGTACCACTATTTGGATCTGTAGCGCCAAAGCCCCAAGCATCGTAATGACAGCCCAGGATGATCCACTCATCCGGAAAATCGCTTCCTTTTAGAGTACCTACCACATTGTTTACCCGCACAAAATCGCGCTTCTGATCTACCATCAGCCTAACTTTCAAGGCATTACCACCATCCAATCGATACGTAAAAGGCAAGCCGCCTTGCCAATCCGAAGGTACCGCCGCACCCTTCATTTGTGCGAAAATTTCTTGAGCAGCGCCATAGGAAATTGGGGTCACGGGAATGGTATGCATTTTTGTATCCTTAGGATCTAAGCGTTTTATGTTCACTTTTCCGTCTAAGGGCAAGGCCGGTTCAAAAGGCGTAAGTGGATCGCCCGTAAAATCTTCTGTTAATACAGAGCCCCGTTGAATGGTAGTTTCGCTAAAATAAGCACCTTCCGGATACACCAACCCTTTGGCATAACCGCTGTCTTTTGGATCGGTGTAAATAATAAGTCCGACCGCTCCATATTCCTCCGCAAATTTGGCCTTATGCCCTCTGAAATTTCCACCATAACGGGCAATAACAATATTACCCGCTACTCGTATGCCTAACTTTTTTAACTTTTCAAAATCTTCCTTTCGACCGTAATTGGCATAAACGACTTGGGCCGTAACATCGCCACTTCCCGAATACGCATTCCATCCTTTCCAAAGTGTGGGATCGGAAGAAAACGGATCTTCTTCTAATACAGCTTCCTGCTGGTTTAAGGTCTTCGAAATGGGCGATACTATTTCAATAGCCGAAGTACCCGGTTCTTTAGACATATAAACGTCATAAGGATATAATTCAACCTCCCATCCGGCACGTGCCATTGTGTGCGCCATATAATCGCGAACCGCTTCATTAGCCTTACTCCCGGCGACATGCGGTTTTTCGGTAAGCTTTATTAAATGATTTTTAAATGCATTCGGATAAACAGTTTCCATAAAAAGGGTTTCTAGTACTTTCTCTTTGTCATAAGAAGCCGAAGAAAATCCATCCAATTGTTGTGCATAGGTAAATAAGGTGCTTGCCAACGCAATGCTTAGAACTACTTTTTTCATGAAAGATGCTTTTAATGTTCGTTACGGTAGAAAAGTGAACCATACAAATAGTTCAACCTTGCTCAAATATACCATATCCAAACTTAGTGTAAAACTTTTTTCAACGCACTTCACCAAGAATTTGTATATTGATTAAAATAATTGCTAAAAAATCTGAAAAATGAAAATTATATGGTTGATGGCACTGTCCATCGCAGTATTGATTGGCCATAGTTGTAAGCCCACCCACAAAGAACAGCTAGAACATACCGGTATGGCAGAAAATGCAAGTGAAGCAACCGTAACCCTGGTGCCGCAAGATTTAAGTAATTTTGAAACTGCATACTTTGCCAGTGGCTGTTTTTGGTGTGTTGAAGCTATTTTTGAAAGTGTAAAAGGCGTAAAAGAAGTAATTTCGGGCTATTCCGGAGGCAAGGAAAAAAACCCAACCTACGAGGATGTGGCTTATGGCAAAACAAGCCATGCGGAAGCCGTAGCGGTGTATTACGACCCCAAGGAAGTCTCCTTTCTTACATTGGTTCAAGTATTTTTTGGTTCGCATGACCCTACCAGTCTTAATCGCCAAGGCCCGGATCGCGGCACGCAGTACCGCTCTATCGCATTTTATAAAAATGCGCAAGAAAAACAAATTATTAATACCTATCTAAAAGCTTTGGAGGATCAAAATGTATATCCTAAACCTATTGTTACAGAGGTTACGGCATTCGAAATCTTTTATCCGGCAGAAGACTACCATCAAGATTTTGAAAAAAACAATCCGAACCACTCTTACATTCAAAATATATCGGTACCGCGCTTTAACCGATTTAAAGCCAATTTTTCAGGATATTTAAAAGAGGATGTGCATTGAAAAAATGTAGCTAATTTTGCGAATAGACAGGTAAAGACTTAGGAGCCTATAAACACTAGGTTATTGAATTGGACTCACGAAGGCAAACAAACGAAGTTTAGTTCTGAAACAATATTTGGAATTATATAAGCATACCCATACTCCTGCTTGTTCCTAAATTCTCTTGAGTCACTTGCGCAAATTTGCCCTTTGTGCGCGAAATAAATACCGACATTTTTTGAAATCGAGCAATAAAAAATTTCTTGAAACTGACTACCCCCGAAGCAAGCCATAGGGGTATTTCGCCAGTTTCATTTTGGCCTTTGGACCAAAAACCGAAATTTTGTATTTTACCTCACCCGGAACTGCAAAAAGGCAGTTCCGACCTCTCCAAAGGAGAGGTAAATATGAAACCTCGACCCAAGGGTCGCGGAATCTTTAGATTGAATACAGCTTTAAAAACAAGAGGCACTTGCAACTAAAATATTCCAAGATAAACCTTGGGCAATCCCAGTAATATTAAAATGGATTCACTAATTTAGTTTTCCCTATTCCTAAATTAGTTAAAATGAAAATTGTTAAATGGATCATTATAATTGCAAGCATAATAGCACTACTGTTTTACTTTGTGGCGTTGCCCATTATGCGAGAACAGACAAAAAAACACAGTCCTCAAAGAACCGCATCGTATACTAAAAATGGTTTAGAAATTGTCGTAAATTACAGTAGCCCATTTAAAAAAGGGCGGATTATTTTTGGGGAGTTAGTGCCCTACAACGAGGTTTGGCGAACGGGAGCCAATGAGCCCACGGTGTTTAATACAAAAACAGATCTAAACATTCAAGGTGAAAAGCTCGCAGCAGGCACCTATTCTGTATGGACTATTCCGGGTGAAAGTCAATGGCAATTTATTTTAAATAAAGAAGTCCCCGATTGGGGTGTTGCCATGAATACCGGAAAATCGAGCCGGAATGAAAAATATGATGCCTTAACCGTAGCAGTACCCACCGAAAAATTAGATCCTTCTGTTGAAAATTTCACCATTGCCTTTGAAAATGAGGGTCAACTCTACCTCATCTTTGCGTGGGATACCATTAAAATAAGCGTTCCTATTAATCCATAAGTTTGGCAATCAAAAAAAATATTAATCCGGACCGAATTACCAAAATAAAATCGCTAAGAAAGCATTCCCCTGCGGTGTCCATGCTTCTTAAAGAGCTGCTAAACGGTAATGAAACGGCTCTATCAAAAGCCATTACCGTATTGGAAAGCACCAGAAAGGTGGACATCCCAAAGGCAGAAAAAATTATTGAACGTTGTCTGTCTCAAAAAAAAGATTCCATTCGTATTGGCATTACGGGGCCGCCGGGTGTGGGTAAAAGCACCTTTATAGAATCTTTTGGAAAACACTTGTTGACATTAGGTAAAAAAGTAGCTGTACTAGCCATAGATCCAAGTAGTAGTATTTCTAAAGGAAGTATTTTGGGCGATAAAACCAGAATGCAAGAATTGGTAAAGCATCCCAATGTGTTTGTAAGACCTTCGCCTTCCGGCGACACCTTGGGTGGAGTGGCTCGAAAAACGAGGGAAACGATTATGCTTTGCGAAGCTGCCGGCTATGATATAATTTTAATTGAAACTGTAGGCGTAGGTCAGAATGAAATTGCAGCGAATAGTATGGTCGATTTCTTTTTGGTATTACAGTTGCCCGGTGCCGGCGATGAACTGCAAGGAATAAAACGCGGTATGATGGAAATGGCCGACGCGATCGCCATTAACAAGGCCGATGGGGAGGCTAAAAAAATGGCGACAATAGCTCAACGAGCGTTTAGCAGAGCCCTGCATTTATTCCCGCCTAAAGAAAATGGTTGGGTGCCTAAGGTTGTATTGTGCTCAGCTCAAGAAAATGAAGGAATAGCCGCAATTTGGGATATGATCAAAAATTTTGAGACGCTGACCAAAACCAACGGCCATTTTGAAATACAAAGAAAATCGCAAAACAAATTTTGGCTATTGCAAACCATAGATACTGAAATTAAAAATAAATTTTACCAGAACACGCATGTACAAACTCATTTAGACACCGTGGTGAATGCGGTAATGAATAATGAAATTTCTCCTTTTGCAGCCGCAAAAAAGCTTTTAGATTTGGCATCAAAATGAATATAGCCAAGGCTGTAGAAAGAACAAAAACCTAGATAAAGTTCGTTATCTTTGCCTTGAAAAAGCCCTCAATGCAACAAAGTATTGGCCCACAAAAACCATCAGAAAACAGCAGGCTGTTTATAGTAACTAACTTTTACAAATGAATTACGAATTTACCATCATCGTTCCCGTATACAACGAAGAGGACAATTTGGAGCGGGTTGAAAGGGAACTTAAAAGCTACCTTACAGTGGCCACCAAAAAAACAAAGATCCTCTTTATCAATGATGGTTCCAAAGATCAGAGTCAGGCTTTAATTGAAACCATTTGCAAACGAAGTCAAGGTTTTCATTTTGTTCAATTCGCCAAAAACTGTGGCCTTAGTGCCGCTATAAAAGCTGGTTTTGACCATGTAGACACGCCTTTATTGGGTTATATTGATTCGGATTTGCAAACAACACCGGAAGATTTTAATCTACTTTTAAAGCACATAGGCCCGTATGATTTGGTTACAGGGCACCGAGCAGATCGTAAAGATTCGTTTGTTAAAAATCTGTCGTCGCGTATTGCAAACGGAATACGACGCGCCTTTACCCATGACGGTATGGACGACACCGGTTGCCCTCTGAAAGTGATAAAAACAGACTATGCAAAACGCATTCCAATGTTTCGCGGCTTGCATCGGTTTTTACCCGCCATGATATTGCTGCAACAAGGAAAAATAATTCAAATCCCAATTCGGCATTTTCCGAGAATGGCAGGCACGGCCAATTTTGGGGTTTGGAATCGGTTACTTGGTCCTTTAATGGATTGTTTTGCTTATTTGTGGATGAAACGGAAATACATTAATTACCAAGTAGAAAAAATTGGCTAAATGGCAGAATGGCTTATTTACGCAATCGGATTTTTAGCGCAACTCCTGTTTTCTAGTCGAATGCTGGTACAATGGGTAATTTCGGAAAAAAAGAAAAAGGTGCTTACCCCTCGGCTTTTTTGGCAACTAAGCCTACTAGCCTCCTTCCTACTCTTTGTGTACGGTTGGCTGCGCAATGATTTTGCCATTATGCTTGGGCAAGCCATTACCTATTTTATCTATATCCGAAATATTCAACTGCAAAACGAATGGACCAAATTACCCTTATTTTTTCGAATATTTTTGTTGATTTTCCCCGTATTGATTCTACTCTACGGCTACAACAACAATACGTATGATATCCGTAATTTTTTTAATAATGACCATATACCGCTTTGGCTGCTGCTACTGGGCAGTGTTGCCCAAATTATTTTCACATTTCGATTTGTGTACCAATGGCTCTATTCCGAAAAAAAGAAATCTTCTAGCCTTCCCTTCGGATTTTGGTTTTTAAGCCTTTTGGGGGCTTCATTAATTCTTACGTATGCCATTTTTAGAAAAGATCCCGTACTTTTTGCCGGACATACGCTAGGATTAATTGTATATATCCGTAACTTATTTATACTTAAAAACGAAGCCCATGAAGTGGTTGGAAAATAATCCGATATGGGTCATTTTATTTGCGGTTCTAACCGTTTATGTGATTCATTTGGATCTAATTCCGGTGAGTATCATGGAAGCCCGAAATTTTATCACAGCGCGCGAAATGGTTACCGACGGAAATTGGCTTCTAACCACTATGAACCAATTGCCTCGGTACGAAAAACCGCCATTACCCAGCTGGATTACTGCCTTTTTTGGCGGTATTTTTGGAATAAATCATTTGGCAGTCCTACGCCTGCCTACAATGTTAATGGCCTTTGTTTTAGGTTTCGGTGCGTATAGACTTTCCTTAGAAATGCTTCAAAATAGAAGGCACGCTTTACTAAACGCCCTCATTGTACTCAGCTCCTTTTACGTCATTGTAATTACCATAGAAGCACCATGGGATATCTACACGCACGCCTTTATGCTGATGGGTATTTATTTCCTCTATCGGTTTTTAACCTCCCCTAAGGGTATATGGTCATATGCGTTAGGAGCCGGACTTTGCGTTGGCCTGTCGTTTATGAGCAAAGGGCCAATATCGCTGTATGCCTTGCTGTTGCCTTTTCTTTTTTCCTTTGGAATAGTTTATGGCTATAAAGGCCGGGTGGTGCAACAAAAACGACTTCCTTTGGTCTGTATGCTTCTTTTGGCCACCATCACAAGTATGTGGTGGTTTCTTTATGTGCGTATGGCCGATCCGCAGGCGTTTATTGCCATTACTGAAAAAGAAACCGCAAATTGGAGTAGCTATAATGTACGGCCATTTTATTATTATTGGTCTTTTATAGTACAAAGCGGAATTTGGACGATTCCCGCCCTGATGGGGTTGATGTATCCCTACCTTAAAACCAGAGTGCGTCATCCAAAAGAATATCTATTTACCCTATTATGGACGGTATTTTCTCTGGTGCTTCTTTCTGTAATCCCGGAAAAAAAAACGCGGTATTTAGTGCCGGTATTGATTCCTTTGGCCTTGAACACAGGTTTTTACGTTGCTTTTGTAATTCAAAATTTTAATAAGGATATGGCTGCCAAAGAACGGGTGCCGGTGTACCTACATTTTATCCTTTGGAGCACGGTCTGTTTAGCCTTCCCTCTAGTGGCGTACTTGGTTCTCAAAAATGGATTAGATGGCTATTGGGGCTATTATGTGTTGGCCTCAATTTCGCTATGTATCTTAGGAATTGTAATGCTAATACACGTAAGGAAAAAGCAACTTTTTAAAGCCTTTTTGCTCACCATCGGATTAGTTGCCTTGCTTAAACTAACTGCATTACCTTTAATTGGTGCACTAGAAAAAAATACAGATTATCAAAATATCTCAGAACTTGCTGCATCAGACTTTGCCAAACAAACAGCGATTTACGCCTTTGGAGAAATAGCCCCGGAAATGATTTGGAACTACGGTACTTGGCTTCCTGTTTTAAAAGGAGTTGAAGAAATTACAATACCGGAGGGCGATGTATTTGGCATTTTGGTTGTTCCATCAGAAGAAAATGAATTTAAGCGTATCTTTGATCCTGAATATACGTACCACTTAAAAACGGTTTACGACCTAAATTATAATACCCATCCGGGTACTAAAGGACATAAAAACCGTCTGGTAAGCTATTTGTACACTGTTAAAAAAAGATAATGGGTAAGGTTACAACTTTAGAAAAAATAGGGTATTGCCTTTTGGCTGTTGTGATTATTTTAGGCAGTTATCTGGGTTTTACGGACGAAACTTTCTTTAACACTCAATTTGCGCAAGAAGATGGCCCTATAGAATGGGGTACCGCAATCCTGTTATTTGCAATTAGCATGTTGTCACTGTATCGACTTACCACCCTGAATACGTTTAAAAAATGGCTTTGGAAATTGGGTACTCTTGTGTTTGTGGTACTTTTCTTTTTTGCCGCAGGGGAAGAAATTTCTTGGGGACAACGCATTTTTGGGGTAGCATCTAGCGATTTCTTTTTAGAAAACAACGCGCAGGGCGAAACCAATTTGCACAATCTTGTGGTGGGAGATAAAAAACTGAATAAAATTATTTTCAGTCAATTGCTAACGGTGGTGATGGTTATTTACCTTGTTATAACCCCTATACTTTATCGAAAATGGTCTTGGTGCAATAACATGGCCAACCGTTTTGCAGTACCCATCGTACAATGGCATCATACCATTGCTTTTTTTGTAACCACCCTATTGGTAGCCCTTAATCCGGCAGATCGAAAGTGGGAGGTCTATGAAATGGCCTTTGGGTTACTATTTTTTATCATTTTTCTTAATCCCTTAAATGCGGAAACGTTTAAAAAAAAGAAGCCTAATACCGTCTAGTTCTTTGGTGCTACGGCTTTAGTATCCTCGATAAACTTTAGGAATAATCGCGCAAAAATCCAACCCAGTAGCGCACCTACTCCAATTCCGGAAAGCATATCTAACGGAAAATGTACCCCTATATAAATGCGACTGTAGGCCACCAAGAACGCCCATAAAAGGATGAAAGCACGAAAATAGCGAACGTCTTTCCCCAAAATGTGTACAAAGAAAACAGCTACCGCTGTGGCGTTGGCGGCATGAGCCGAAAAATATCCATAGCGACCGCCACAAGAAGCCTTCACCAAGCGCATGAGACCGTTAAGAGAAGCATCATAACAGGGGCGCAAGCGATGCGTTCCCAATTTTACAAAACTCGAAAATTGGTCGGTAACCAAAATAAGTAGTGTCACCGCCACCAATAGTACCAAAAACCTTTTAAGACCTAAACTTCGATAAGACAACCAAGCCAATAGCACATACACAGGTAGCGAGCCCCAAGTCTTGGTAATCCATAACCAAAAACCATCCCAGGTACTACTTCCCAAATTATTGAGAAACAGGAACAATTCCTTATCTAAATGAAGTAACTCGTTTAGCATGCTTATTCCTCGTATCTAGATACTTCTCGGTCGTAAAATGCCGTAGCCTGTACAATGAGACTTTCTGCTTCTGATGCCAATTCACTTTCATCATCTGGCGAAAAATCTTCAAGCCACTCCACTTCATCATCTTCTAAATTAATAATAAAACGCGGATACTCGGTATGTATCACAAAAATGGCCGTAGGGTAATCGGTATTGTCTCCGAGTATAAATTTTGGTAATTCCATACTTTCTATTTTCTACCTTTTTATAATGATCTTCTTTTTAGTGAGCCGATTTAGTTTTGATCGCCCCTCGTTTGATACGCCTAAATATCAGGGCTTATTTTGAGAACTGCCATGTTGGTATTCCTGTTTTACAACGCTTACCTTATAGCTATTTTAGTGTGCTTGCAAGCGCCCATCCCTTATTAATTGCTTCGTTAAATAGGTAAACCGAATATACAACATTATTGCAGATGCAGTGAGTCCGGCCAACAATCCAATCCAAATGCCCACACTTTCTAAGGCTGTATACAGACCTAAATAGAAGCTCACAGGAAAACCGATAAGCCAATAGGCAATAAAGGTGATAAAGGTAGGAATGGCCACATCTTGCAATCCGCGAAGCGCACCCAATATGACCACTTGTAGCCCATCGGATATTTGAAAAAAGGCTGCCACCAACAATAATTGTGCTGCCATAAAGATTACCTGATTGTTATCGACCTGATTGGCCATATCACTTACATCCAAATACACCGTAGGAAGCCAATGCCTAAAAACTAAAAACAAAATTGCAAAGACAATCTCTAATAAGAAGGTTAGGTAAAAAATAGAGAATGCAATGCGTCGCAAATCTTTAAAGCGCTGCAAGCCTTTCTGATTTCCGACCCGAATCATGGCCGCTACGCCCAGACCCATGCCCACCATAAAAGTCATACTGCTTAAATTTAACGCAATTTGGTTTGCCGCTTGGGCATTTTTTCCCAACACCCCACTAAGCCAAATGGCAGCAGTAAAAATAGCCACTTCAAAGAACATTTGTAAGGCCGAAGGAAAACCCAAATCTATAATCTTGCGCAATACTTTTTTTTCGATGCGTTTAAAATTAAATCCAATAACATAGGGCTTAAATTTAGGTTTTCTTTTAAGCAAGTACCAAAGATGTCCCACCATGAATATTCGGGAAACTAATGTACCTATTGCGGCTCCCACTATGCCCAGTTGAGGAAAACCAAAAGTTCCAAAAATAAAGAGGTAATTTAGCACCACATTAATAATGTTGGCAACTATGGTGGCATACATAGGATACTTGGTTTGCGATAAGCCCTCCGAAAATTGTTTAAAGGCCTGAAATACAATCAAAGGAACCAAAGAAAAGGCTACCAGATCTAAATAGGGCATGGCTAACGCTACTACTTCGGGAGGCTGCTTCATGATATACATAAGCGGTTTGGCTAATAGAATAGCACCAAAAAGCGCAAACCCTAGCAATGTGCACAGCACCAAACCGTGCTTTAAGGCACTTTTAGCACTGCCTTGATCCTGGGCCCCATCTGCTTCGGCTACGAGCGGCGTAATTGCCGTAGAAAAACCGATCCCCAAAGACATGGCAATAAAGACAAAACTATTGCCAAGGGATACCGCAGCCAATTCCGCAGTACCTAATTGCCCCACCATAATGTTGTCTGCCAACTGTACAAAAGTATGACCCAGCATACCAAGGATGACTGGGAAAGATAGTTTAAGATTATAACGAAATTCTTTGGTGTACTGCTGCACAGCTTTTTTTTGATGGGCAAAGATACTTTCTTCATTGTACTTTAACGCGATAATCGAGATTTAAATGCTCCTACCTTTTCCTGTCCGTACTAGCCAAAGCGGACAGCAGGCCGACAAAATTCAGAATCAAAGGATCCTAATAATGGCACTTGGGCTTGCTCCTAGATTGGTTGCTCCTGATGCGACAGAGAAATGCTATGGTTCTTTACATTGCAAACCGTACGCCTACTTTTTGCCTTCTGCCGCCGATTCCTCCTTCGCTTGCTCCCAATACACATCCATCTCCGCCAAGGTCATGTCCGAGAGCTTTTTGCCGAGTTCGTTAGCTTTTTGTTCGAGGTATTGAAAGCGTTTGATGAATTTTTTATTGGTGCGCTCCAAAGCATCTTCGGGGTTGACGCCGATAAACCGGGCGTAGTTAATCATGGAAAAAAGCACATCGCCAAATTCGGCTTCTATGGTGTCTTTGTTGTTCGCTTTTAGTTCGGATTGTAGTTCGCTCAACTCTTCCACCACTTTATCTAACACCTGACTGGGTTCTTCCCAATCAAACCCTACGGCGCGTACTTTATCTTGTATCCGGCTGGCTTTTACCAAAGCCGGCAAGGATTTGGGTACACCTTCCAAGACCGATTTTTTTCCTTCTTTGAGTTTGAGCTGTTCCCAATTCGCTTTTACGGCTTCTTCATCGGCAGCATCGACATTGCCGTATATATGCGGATGCCGGTGGATGAGCTTTTCGGAAATGGCATTTGCTACATCACCAATATCAAAAGCGTTGGTTTCCGAACCTATTTTGGCATAAAAAACAATGTGCAACAACAAATCGCCCAACTCTTTTTTTATTTCCGAAAGGTCGTTATCTAAAATAGCATCGCCGAGTTCGTAGGTTTCTTCTATGGTGAGGTGCCGAAGGCTTTCAAAGGTTTGCTTTTTGTCCCACGGACATCCGGCACGCAAGTCGTCCATGATGTTTAACAATCGCTCTATTGCACCTAACTGTGCTTTTCTAGACTCCATATCAGAAATTTTTGGTAAAAATACAAAGACGCCAAGCGAACAGTACTCAAATTTTTAGACTATTTTAGAGGGTTTTATTTTTTATCCACAAAAACAACCACATACATTCTTAATAATACAGCAATGAAAACACGAAGAGAATTTTTGTTACAATCTGCTACAGTCACGGCAGGTGCCTTAGTATGGCCTTCGGTAGCGCTACCTAGTCGGCTCCCCAAAATAGAAAGATACGGCGTGCAGCTATACTCCTTTCGCCATGAGTTAGAAAAAGATGTAATAGGCACCTTAAAGCAAATTGCGTCTCTGGGCATTAAGGAGATTGAAACCGCCAAAAGTAAAAAAGGGCATTACTACGGGGTAGCACCCTCAGAAATGAAAACGATATGCAACGATTTAGGTATGAACCTTAAGAGCGGACATGTACATCTGGATGATCAATGGGAAAAAACGATGGATGAAGCTGCCGCCTCTGGCCAGGAATACCTTATCTGTTCCAGTATGCCTTCCGAAGGGCAAACCATAGATAATTATAAAAAAGTTGCCGATTCTTTTAATAAGGCCGGAGAAGACTGTAAAAAAAGAGGTATAAAATTTGGGTATCACAACCACGACTATGAGTTTGAATCCGTAAATGGAACTGTGCTTTACGATGTGCTTTTGAACCACACCGAAGCCGATTTGGTACATATGGAACTGGATCTGGGCTGGGTGGTTGTTACCGGAAATGATCCTTTCGACTACTTTAAGCGGTATCATGGTCGCTTCCCTCTTTGGCATTTAAAAGATATGGATCTGAAAAAAAAGGAAAGTACCGAATTTGGAAAAGGCGGACTAGATATTGTTGGCCTTATCCAAAACCAAAAGGCATCTGGCGTGAAGCATATTTTTATAGAACAGGAAGAATATGCCAGCAGCGCATTTGAAAGCATGGAACACAATATGGACTTTTTGAAAAATTTGTAGTTCGTTGTGGGTTGAACCTTGTTCGTTGACCGTTGATGGTTGATCGTTGATGGATTGATTACGTTCAAATACAAACTCAAATTCAAACTCAAATTCAAAAAACAAATACCAATACGAGTGCAGAAAACTGAAAATCAAAAACAATTCCAATGAGCCTTAGTGCCGACCCTTATGTGTTATCCGCCGATAAGATAAAAGAACCACCCCATTCGTTCCAGGGAAAACTTAAATTTTTGGGGCCGGGGTTTATTCTTTCGGCTTCCATAGTAGGTTCCGGGGAATTAATAGCCACCACTGCTTTGGGAGCCGAGGCCGGATTTATAACCTTTTGGGTAATCATTATAAGTTGTATTGTAAAAGTAATGGTACAACTAGAGTTTGGCAAACATACCATCCTCACCGGCGAAACCGCTATGCAGGCTTTTAATAAATTACCCGGGCCTCGTTTCGGAAAGGCAAAGTGGTCGGTATGGACTGTCTTACTGGTTATGGTTATAAAATTATTGCAGGTGGGTGGCATCGTGGGCGGTGTGGCCATCATTTTGCACATGAGTACCCCATTATTGAACGTTACGACATACTGTTTTTTGGTCGCCATAGTAGTAGCATTAATGATTTTTAGAGGCTATTACAAATTTATAGAATCGGTTTCCTTGGGACTGATTGGTTTTTTCACGCTTTTCACCATTGCTTCCTTATATTTTTTAAAATTTACCCCCTATGCCATTTCATGGGAACACATTTGGAGCGGACTACAATTCCATTTACCCAAAACCGCCTTGGCCGTCGCTTTTGGGGCATTTGGCATTACCGGAGTCGGCGGAGATGAAATTATCCACTATAACTACTGGTGTTTGGAAAAAGGATATGCCAGTTACACCGGAAAAAATGATAATTCGGAAGCATGGCGGCAACGCGCTAAAGGCTGGATTAAAGTGATGCAATTGGATGCCGTGTTTGCAATGTGCGTTTACACCGCTGTTACCGCTTGCTTTTACTTATTGGGTGCCGCTGTATTGCACACACAAGATACTGTAATGGAGGGCTACGGCATCATAGAAACACTCTCTACAATGTATACCGAATCCTTAGGTCCTAATGCTAAAACAGCCTTCTTATTGGGTGCCTTAGTAACTCTTTTCTCCACTTTATTTGCCGCTTTAGCTGCTTGGACACGACAACTCACCGATATTTTTGGACAATTGGGTTGGATTGATTTCGGTAATTTTAGTATCCGTAAACGTACCGTGGCTATTTTGGCATGGGTCATTCCTATACTTTGGGCCGTTGCCTTTGTTTTTATCCAACTACCCGTAATGATGGTCATTACCGGAGGTATTGTAGGTTCTTTTTTATTGTTTTTGGTGGTGTATGCCGCTTTTTATTTCCGATATTACCGTGTCAATCCCCATTTCAAACCGAATTTCCTATACGACCTTTTACTATGGATTAGTATTTTAAGTATTGTAGCCGTAGGTACATTGGGAATTTTTAAGTTTTTTAGCTGATGGGGTTTTGGTTGTTGGTTGGTCGTTGTTGGTTGATCGTTGTTGGTTGATCGATTGATTAGGTTGAAAAAAATACAAATGCAAATACAAATGCAAGAGTCAAGTTCAGAACGTTAAATTCTCCTAAAAGTTGAAACCAGAACCTTTTTTTGGTTGATCGTTGATGGTTGATCGATTGATTAGGTTGAAAAAAATACAAATACAAATGCAAATACAATTTGGAAATTAAAAAATAACTTGAAATTTGAAACGAGAAACTTCTGACTTTCGATATTCTGACTAATATAGACCACATTATGAAAACATCGTTCTTTTCTATTCTTACCATCAGTGCAGGCATGGGACTCTTCGTACCTTTTAGCCATGCCCAAGAAAATGCTATCATTGCCGAAGGCGCATCCGTTACTCTGGTGGCGTCCGACTATTCGTTTACCGAAGGTCCTGCGGTAGATAACGAAGGAAATATTTACTTTACAGACCAACCTAACGACCGAATTGTAAAATGGAATTGGGCCGATAATTCTGTTTCGGATTATATAACGCCTTCAGGTCGTGCCAATGGCCTTTATGTGGATCATAAGGGTAACCTTTTGGCTTGTGCCGATGAAAAAAACGAAATATGGAGCAT
The DNA here is from genome assembly GCF_034651555.1 of Aurantibrevibacter litoralis. Lineage (NCBI taxonomy): Bacteria > Pseudomonadati > Bacteroidota > Flavobacteriia > Flavobacteriales > Flavobacteriaceae > Aurantibrevibacter > Aurantibrevibacter litoralis. Next base: position 208,340 of record NZ_JAYEEQ010000002.1, read on the forward strand.
TACACCGGACAAGAAAATCACAGTTTTACTATCTGATGTTAACGGCAAAAAACTCAATGGACCGAATGATTTATGGGTAGATCTGAAAGGTGGAATCTACTTTACCGATCCTTTTTATAAACGCAATTATTGGGATCGCACCGAAAAGGAAATTGAAAAAGAAATGGTGTATTACCTAAGTCCCGATTTAAAAACTCTTAGCGTAGTTGCAGACGATTTGGTAAGACCCAATGGCATTATAGGCAGTGCCGATGGAAAAACGCTCTATGTAGCCGATATTGGCGATAGCAAGACCTACGCCTACACCATTGCCGATGACAGCACCCTAACCCATAAAACGCTCTTTTGTGAAATGGGCTCCGACGGAATGACCTTGGATCATCAAGGCAACCTCTATGTAACCGGGAAAGGCGTAACCGTTTTTAACAAAGAGGGGCAACAAATTGCCCATATCCCCATCGCCCAAAACTGGACGGCTAATGTCACCTTCGGCGGAGCAGACCAGCAAACGCTTTTTATAACGGCCATGAATAGTGTGTATACCTTAAAAATGAATGTGAAGGGGATACGCTAATGCATCGCACTTCGTAGTTGCTGATGCGCCGGTTTCAATAACATCCAATTTTAATTAAAATCATTTCATGGCATACTACAAAACCAATATTCTTTGGTAACTTTAAATATGTAAAATCAACGGTTCATAAAGTATGTCCAATATTGATTTGATTATTGAAGAACGCGCCACCCATATTGGTAAATTTATGATCCACTAACTCCCACCTTTAAATTCATGTAGTTCGGATCTTAAGACAAAAAATTAGTTGTATCATCTACTGTGATAAAAAGTACTAAATAGGTAAAGAATTGGAAAGCCAAAACGAAGCATGAAACAGGTGCCAAAGAAAATATCCATACGCTTTTTTAACGACCGAGAGGTGCGTGCTGTTTGGGATGAAGAACATTCAAATTGGTGGTTTAGTGTGTTGGATATTGTCGGCATTTTAAACGAGGAACCGGATTACACCAAAACCCGCAACTATTGGAAATACCTGAAAGCCAAGTTTAAAAAAGAAAACAACCAACTGGTTAGTGCTACTACCCAGTTGAAATTGATTGCCCCGGATGGTAAAAAACGCTTGACCGATACCCTTCACAGTGAAGGTATTATCGAGAAGTCAAATTCCGTGAAACAATATGTGACCTCTCTATATTTAAAGACATCTCAGTAAATCATAATTATGTATAGACTATTGTACAACACCAGCCATATCTTTAACTTTAATGCCATAAACCTTCACCGTTAGATGTATGTCCAATATTGATTTGATTATTGAAGAACGCGCCACCCATATCGGAAAATTTATGGTCGGTCGGCTCCTGCCATTTCGGCAAAAAAGAATGGTGGGTCCCTTTATTTATATAGACCATATGGGACCGGTAAAACTAAATGAACGGGAAAACTTTGATGTTTTACCCCATCCGCATATTGGCCTTTCTACGCTTACTTTTTTGTTTGAAGGCAGCATTATGCACCGCGATACATTGGGCAATGAAATGGAGATACAACCCGGTGCCGTAAACTGGATGACTGCAGGAAAAGGTATTGTGCACTCCGAACGCACCCCGGAATACCTACGCCATTCGGAAAAGTTGATGCATGGTTTACAGATTTGGGTAGCGCTACCCAAACATCTGGAGCAAATGGAACCTGAGTTTTTTCACATTGGCAAAGAGGAGATTCCGACATGGACAGAGGGCGACCTCCAATACAAACTTGTTGCCGGAGAAGCGTTTGGGAAGAAATCGCCCGTACCGGTATTCAGCAAACTTTTTATGTTGGAACTAAAAAGTACTATGGAGCAAAAGGTAAACATTGGCGATGCCATTTACGGGGAATCGGGACTATACATTCTTGAAGGACACATTGAAAGTGATGGCAACACCTACCAACCAAAGCAGTTGTTGGTAACTCAGGAAGCCAGCCTGTGCGAATTTACCATTGGTCCCAACAGTACCATCTATATTTTTGGTGGAGAACCATTTCCCGAGGAACGCATCATTGACTGGAATTTTGTAGCCACCTCAAAGGAACTTATTGCGACCGCCAAAGAAAAATGGATAAACCAATCCTTTGAAAAAATTAAGGGTGAGGAGACTGAATTTATCCCCTACCCCACCCGAAATCTAAAATAATATGGAATCGTACTCGATCCCTGCTCAAACCCGAATTGGTCATGTACATCTAAAGGTGGCGGACCTGAATCGGGCCTTAGGGTTTTATCGAGACTTGCTGGGTTTTGAAGTGACCATGCTTTATGGGAATCAGGCTGCATTTATTTCAGCCGGAGGGTATCACCATCATATCGGACTCAATACTTGGAACAGCAAGGGAGCGCCCCCTGCCTCCAAATTTGGAGTGGGCTTATTTCATACGGCCATAGTCTATCCCACCCGAAAAGACCTCGCCCTGATTTTTGATAGATTGCGCAAAGCGGATTACCCTTTTACCGGTGCCAGTGACCATGGGGTATCAGAGGCTCTATATTTGGATGATCCGGATGGTAATGGGGTGGAATTGTATTGGGACCGCCCACAACATCTTTGGCCCAAGACTGAGGACGGAAGCTTGGATATGTATACGAAAGCATTGGATATAAAAGAGTTACAGAAAGAACTAGAGAAAGAGTAGACACAGTCGAAAGTCAAAAGTTTTTCGTTTCAGGTTTCTTTTTTAAGTTTTAAATTGAATTTGAGCTTGAATTTGTATTTTGAGCTTTTTCACAACAACAACCAACAATCAACTAAAAAAAATTTCTGGTTTGAAGGGTTTTCTAAACTTATAAACGCATAAACGAATTTGCAAAGTAAAAGAGCATACCCCCAATCCCGATAGCTATCGGAAGGGAGCTTGAATAAATTGCCCGCGAACAACCGATCAACGGACAACGAAAAACCAGCAACGACTAATGAACAACGAAGATTTAAAAATCCTGTTTTAATTTTCATTTTTGGCAGCTTTAAAATTGCTTACCCTATAGTGGCTTGGTTACCCTAGGAGTCTAGTGTAATGGTAGCCCATTTTTTAGTTAGGCGACTATGGTAATTTTCGTATTCTACTTTAAAAAAGTAGAAATACCCATTTTATAGGGAAATAATCACTACTTTTTACAACCTTATGGTTATATTTGAAAGTCAGTGCCTTTTGTCTTTGGCACGCTGCTACGAATACTGCTAAAAACAACGTTTCCATGAAAAGAAATTACATACTTCTTCTTGTAACACTCCTATATTCTGCCTTTCTACTAGCCCAGGATCGATATTCCGGAAAGGCGTTTGCCACCCGTTCCGAAGTCTTGGGCACAAATGGTATGGTAGCCACCAATCACCCTATTGCCACCCAAATTGGTGTTGAAATCTTAAAAAAAGGTGGTACTGCCATTGATGCTGCTATAGCCGCAAATGCCTTTATGGGGCTTGCAGACCCAGCCATGAATGGTGTAGGAGGCGATCTTTTTGCTATAGTATGGGATGCAAAAACCCAACAACTGTATGGTCTCAATGCCAGCGGGAAATCACCCAAAAATCTAAGTTTGGCTCAGCTTAAAGCTGAAGTAGAGAAAGGTAAAGGGTATTATGCCGGACCACTTTCCGTTACGACTCCGGGTTGCGTAGACGGGTGGTTTGAATTGCATAAAAAATTTGGAAAACTGGAAATGGCAAGTCTCTTACAACCTACCGTAACCTATGCGCGGGATGGTATTGCCATCACTCAGGAAATTGCAGACAACTTTAAGGCGCAGGAACCGAGAATAAAAGCCTCCGATAATCCAACTTTTAAAGCGCTATATTTTCGTGAAGATCGCTTCCCTGTATTGGGAGAAGTCTTTAAAAACCCGAATTTGGCTACTACCTTAGAAGCGATTATCAAAAAAGGACGAGATGGTTTTTATAAAGGAGATATCGCACAAAAAATAGTGGCCCATCAAAAGAAAACAGGGGGTTTTCTAAGCATGGATGATTTAAAGAACATTCCTCTGAATGGATTAAACCCATTTCAGTAAACTACAGGGGGTATGATGTTTGGGAAATGCCCCCAAATGGTCAAGGGATGTCCGTATTACAAATGCTCACTATTTTGGAACATTTTAATATATCGGAAATGGGATTTGGCAGTGCGGCACATATCCATCATTTGGTAGAAGCCAAAAAATTGGCCTATGAAGATATGCTCACGTATTACGGAGATCCGAAATTCGGTGAAATCCCCATTGAAAAATTACTTTCTAAAACCTATGCAAAAGATAGAGCAAAAGCGATAGAACCTGAAAAAGCAGGAGTATATCAGCCGGGATTGGAAAGTGGTGACCATACTATTTATTTAACCGTAGCTGATAAGTCGGGCAGCATCATTTCTCTAATTCAAAGCAACTCGGATCTTTTTGGTTCAAAAGAAGTACCTGAAGATTTGGGTTTTGCATTGCAAAATAGAGGATCTGGTTTTGTGTTGACCGATAACCATATCAATCAGTACGCCCCTGGGAAACGGCCTTTTCACACTATTATTCCTGCCTTTGTAACCAAAGACGGTGCCCCATACATTAGCTTTGAATTAATGGGTGGTGATATGCAGCCTATTGGTCATGTTCAGATCATATTGAACCTGATCGATTTTAATATGTCCCTACAAGAAGCAGGTGATGCGCCACGTATTCGACACATGGGTGCCAACATGAATAGAGGACATATTGATACTGTGGGCGACATCTATATGGAATCCGGATTTCACTATGAAACACAATCCCTACTTATGGACAAAGGTCATAATCTTCGAATGCGCAAAGGCATATATGGCGGCTATCAGGCAATTATGTTAAAGGACGGAGTGTATTATGGTGCCTCGGAGTCCCGTAAAGATGGACAGGCTGCCGGATATTAAAAAACACACCGAAGATAAGGGCGTTTAAATATTCTGAAGAGTCAGCTATCCCAATTTTATATATCTACTCCACTATTATGGTATTCATAGATTTTTTTGATAGGCTTTTCAGACGAAAGTCAAATCACATTAAATCTACATTTAATTTTCCGGTTTCCTCAGAAATTTTAACAAATAGGATAACACAACTGTTAAAATGGTTTTGTTATCCTATTTGTTGACCTATTATTTAGGATTAATTGGTTTTGTTTGCATACTATCCTAAAAAATGAAAATCCCTGAAAATCATACGATTAACAGGGATTTGGTACTCATTGATACCCTAAAAAGTCGGGGTGGCAGGATTCGAACCTGCGGCCTCCTGGTCCCAAACCAGGCGCGATACCGGGCTACGCTACACCCCGAAAAAAACAATATGACGTAGTGTAGTTTATCCCGAGCTTATCGAGGGACTACACCCAGAAAAAATCAATATGTCGTAGTGTAGTTTATCCCGAGCTTGTCGAGGGACTACACCCCGAAAAATTACGTAAGCATTACTACTGTAACCAGAATCCTTTACCGTAATACCCAGAGTACAATGCTACTTAAAACGGACTCTTGTGTTATTGTATCCTATTAGCATCCCATTTTCAGTGTGCAAATATACTATAATACTTTAGATTAATCTTATAGAAAACTAAAAGGCACAAAATACATCTGTGCCTTTCTCATGATATAAAGTGGTGTCCACTTCAATTATCTATATAAGGTAAAATGACCCACAAATTGCTGCTTGCTCTTATCATTAGCATTAACAACATACCAATAGTCTCCTGTTGGTAATTCTTTGCCATTATAAGTGCCATCCCATCCGGCCACATCATTTAGAACAGCCACTACCCTGCCGTAACGATCGTAAATTTTCACTTCGATATTGGGAAAGAAATCTCTGTTTTTGGGAGCCCAAATGTCGTTGATATTATCGCCATCGGGGGTGAAAAAATTGGGTATTTCTAGCATTCCTGTAAACTCGAAAGGTATCGTAACTGTGGCCTCGCATCCATTTAAATCGACCACTCTTATCGTAACTAAAGCATCTTCATTAGACAAAAATACATTAGTACTTCCTGTAGATACACCTTGAAAATAGTACTCGTATCCGCCAAATCCACCTGCGGCCATAGCCGTAATTTCATTGGGGCCCGTTTTTTCGGCGGTAAGTGTTAAAGGATCAAATGCATCAATCGTAAAGGTCACGAATGTAGCGCATCCATTTTCGTGATAAATATAAACTGTATGGTCCCCAGGTGCTAAATTCCCAAAAGTACGTTGGTCGGTTGCTAAGGCTATATCATCAGCATCCAAAGAAAATAGCAATCGAGGTAACAAACTACTGTCTTGCATCTGTACGGTTACAGTGCTGTTCGGGAAAATTCCCTCACAACCGTAAACCACCAATGGTGTTGCGGCCAAATCTACTCCTATTTCAATAGGAATAATTACATTGGTTTCACAACCCATGGCATCCCGTATAAAAACTACATAGGTCTCACCCCCAACTAAATTATCAATAAACAAGGAATCATTTCGTTCAAAAACCTCATCACCAACAGAATTTGGCCCAATAATTTGCGTTTCGTAATACGAAACCCCACTAATTAAATCGACAAAAGGGGTACCCCCCATTACATTAAGTGTAGCGGTACCATCGGCTGCATTAATACAGGTCTCCGGTGTGGTGTTTACCGTTGAGGCTACTAATTCATCGGGCTGTGTTACTGTGACTTGTTCTAATATAGTACATCCCAATTCATCTTGTGCAATGATCTCATAGGTACCGGGTGGTAAATCACTAAACACTATGCTGTTAGGATTGGCAGGATCGCCTTCAAAAAATTCACTCAAAGTCTCTGAGATCGAAAAACGAACTATACCGGTGCCTCCACTGACCTCGATAATAATTTGACCATCCGTATCGCCATTACAACTTACGGGTACCGACTCTAACCGTTCTAGAATTAAGGGATCTACCGGGCTAATTAATACTTCATCAGATATGGCGATACATCCCAAACTCTGGGCAAAAACCCAATAATTACCGGGACCTAAATCTCTAAATATTCCCGAGCTTTGAGAACCTCTTACAATGTCTGAAGCATTGGGTATGCGAGGTACTCCCGGCACACCACTATCTAAATCATTATTGACCAAGATATAACTGTAATTACCCACGCCACCAAACGCCTCGGAGCGTATGATTCCTGTGGCTTCTCCGGCGCATTTAATGTTGGCATCTACCAAGTCTAAGCCTACGACCAAAGGTAATGCCTTATCAAGGTTTATTTCATTGGACTGCTGTTCCGGACAGCCATTTCCGTTTTGCACATCGAACTGATAAGGACCGGGATTGGCATATACATCGGGAATGATAATTTCTACAGTGATGACATCGGTACCACCAAAAGAAACAAAGGGATCTGATGTGCCCGATCTTCGGTAAAAATACTCCATACCGGGAATGGGATTGGTAATGGTTAATTCCATTCTTCCTTCATCCCCACAACCGGGTGCCAAGGTTTCTACCAAATCGGCATCAACCGGTGCCGGATCTTGAATGAGGATTTCGTTGGTCGTAAAAGCACAATTCCAACCATCGTACACAACAATGGAATAGAGTCCTGCAGGCAGGTTAGGGAAAACGCTGGAAGTTTGTAACCCACTCGTATTTAAAATATTTCCGGAGCTATCCAATCGATTCAATTGAAATAAATATTCCTCACCATCACCATCTAAATCTTCACCACCAATAACATTAAAGGCTTCAATAATACCATCATTAGATCCTGGACAGAGTAAGGGTTGCACAATTTGGATGTCTGCACTAATAGGATCGGGTAAATCCAAGGTAATTGTATTGAATCGTATACAGCCCGCACTGTCGCCGATATTTACCCTATAATTTCCTTGAGATAAGTTGCTAAATACATTGGCTGTACCGAACGCCACCACCTCTGTATAATTTCCGGGGGTAGTTTCTATTTCTAGTTGATAGGTATACCCTCCCCATCCGCCATCGCCCGTAGCAGTAATTTCTCCACGCCCGGGCACAAAACAGGTTACAAAATCGGTCTGAACCGGTGTTACGGTGAGTTCCCTATCTGGCGATCTCACGGTGGCCACATTACTGGCCACATCGCAGAAAGGAGTATTTAACGCCTCTATGCGCGCTACTAAATTACCTGCAGGAAGCCCCGTTATAAGTTCCGGTGTATTTATAGGATTTGCCGTATCAAACGTTCCGGTTACCCCGGTCGAAGTTTCTACGCCCAGCGCATCTCTTCTAAATATTTCGTAATTGTAGACTCCCGTATAATTATTAATTTCGATACTAATTTCCCCATCGTTACCACCAAAACAGGTCACCGGCTTTACTTCGGCAATTACAGCCTCTATCACATTAAATTCGGGTACATTATAAACAGGGGTTACAAACAGACAGCCTCCGCTACTTAAATCCCGAACGGCAAAAATGTAATCTCCCGGAGTATCTAAATCCCAAACGACGCGATCAGATCCTCCTGAAAAACGCTCCGGTTGGGAACCTAACGGTAGAATTTCCACCCCATAGTTGCCCGGGCCTTGATTGATAATTATTTCCACGATTCCCGGGGTTACACCGGCTCCCGAGGCATCGCAGGTTATAGCGGTTAAGGTATTAAAACTAAAGGTCAGATCGGTAGGTGGGTTTAGTACTACCGTATCCGTAACTTCGCAGCCATTGGCATCCCGAATTGTAACTAAAATAGTCTGTGGCGATCCGGCATCAATAATTTCAAACGTATTTGCGCTTTGAAAGTTGGTGCCATCAAAAATGGCTGTACCGTCATTAATACTATAACTGTAGGGAGCCGTTCCTGTTACACTTCCTGTACCGTCGCCATTAGTATCGGCAAACACCGTAATGGTGGTAGTATTAAACACATTGGAAGCGGTATTACAGCTAAAAGGTGGTGCGCTTAGGTTGATTAAAAGAGCGGATGGCTCGCCAATAATAGCCCCTACCCGTGGCGAAGGACATCCTCGGCTAGATACCACTTCCACTTCGTATGTGCCTTGGGTTAATCCGTCAAAAATAGCATCGGCCTGACTCACGACCAACACGTTGGCACTGTCATACAAATTGTAGACAAAAGGACCATCTGTAGCGGTGGTGGGATCCAATTCTACTATGATACTTCCGTCCGCATTCCCAAAACATGATATGCTTTCAACTATCAAATTATCTATAATCGGTTGATCTACGGCACTGATGACCACGGTAGCCACATCCTCGCACAAGGGTGATGTATTTGATGAAAGATCTGTCACAGTAATGGTAAAATTTCCGGGACCAAGGCCTGTAAAAATGGCATTATTGGTTTGGGTAACTGTGGTTGTTCCATCGTCTAACACATATTCAAAATTGCCACTACCTCCCGAGGTTGTTATTGTAATGCTACCATCCAAATTATTACAAGACGGTTGCGCAGAAGCACTTGCCGTAATAGAAAAGAAATCGAATACTTCTGCGAGAATAGTATTGGTACACCCATTGCCATCCCTCACGGTTATCGTATACATTCCCGGATTGGTCACTAGAAAATTGGGGCTGTTTTGAAATCCATTACCAATGTCATATTGAAAATTATCTTCAGGTAACGTTGAACCCACAACCGATAAAGGCGATGTAACAAAGACATTAAAATTGGTTACCGCAATACATTGATTCACCACGTTTACGGTAGGATTAGGAACACCTGCATCCATATTAATGGCCACATTGGGGAGCATTGAGTTACACCCCTGACTATCTCGTAGGTAGATATCGTAGTTCCCCGGTATTAAATCATAAATGGTAGTCGCAGTGTAGGCACCCAATCCCGGTGCTGCACTCAGATTAGGCACAACGGCAAAAGTGTAGCCCGGTGTACCGCCAACCCCGCGAACTACTAATTGCCCATTGGGATTATTACAATTGGCATTGGTATTGCTATCTATAACTACAGAAGGGATATCCTGAACTATAGAAACCAAATCACTTGCTTGGCAACTTGTTGAAGAATCTTGTACAATAATTTGATAATTCCCGGGAGCCAGGCCTGTAATATCAGGAAATGCGCCTGTATTCGGTAGGATTACGGGACCAAAAACAATAGCCCCGGTGTCTGTATCGGTTACGGTAACACTCACATTAGGCCCGGTAAATCCTCCTAAGGTATAGCCTATGACACCATTCCCGGAAACATCGCAAGAGGCACCAGTTGCCATTGCAGTTACAACCAAAGGATTGGGCCCGGGTACGGGTCCTATTTCTTCAATATACCTACACCCCAAATCATCTACAACTTCCACAAAATAGGTAACTCCGGGCACTACTTGTCCGGTAAAATCATGACGGGTTGGCGTTACATTGGGCGCCACCAGAGGATTGCCAACCAAACCAATTTGAAAAGGACCGGTTCCTCCTACAATGTCCACAATAAAAGGAAATACGGAAGTACAATCCGGAGGCGTGGTGGGTGCCACCGGAACTACGTCTATCGTGTTCTGCGATATCACCACTACATCGGTATCCTCGCAACCTGCATTATCATTGGTTATTACCGTATAGGAACCTTGCGGTAAACTAGAAAAGGTAGCCGTAGTGCTGGGTGTAGGTCCCACAGTACCCACCGTATTGCCACTGGCATCTAAAAGTGTATAGGTATACGGAGGCAAGCCGTCGGATATACCGGTAACATCAATGGAACCGTTGGCACTGCCCGCTGCACAAACAGCATCATTGGCTACTACCGTAGCATCTACACCGGGGGCGGGTGGGCCAACCGTAAATGGTACCGCTACAAAACAAAGCCTGCTATCCCGAACATAATACGTGTAGTTTCCAGGTGCCAAATTGGCGTAGACTGCTTGATTGGTATATGTGGAACCATCCGTACTATATTGATAGGGAGGAATACCTACAGTAGCATCCGGAACAAGCGTAACAATGCCGGTATTGGGATCGCCACATCGTGGCGCAGTTACCGATGCAGTAGCAACTATGGATTCTAACGGGCTAATTACTACCTCATTGGTTTCTACAATACACCCCAAATTATCGGTTACCCTAAATCGATAAGCTCCTGACGCAGCTGTGCTGAATACAAATGAAGTGCCGGCAATAGCCACAGAAGCACCATAGGCACCCCCATTAAAACTAACAGCGTAGTCGGCATAGGGCGTATTCCCATTAGCTATATCGACTCTAATTTCAGCATCGATGCCGCCACAGGCCAATTCTCTTTGTATGCTCGCTGTGGTGGTGGTTTGTGGCCGTATGGTTCTGGTAATAGCGGCGCGGCAATCATTACTATCTCTTACTTCTATGGTGTAGGTAGCGGGATTAAGACTGCCAAATGTAGCACTACCTCCCCAAGGACCGCCGTTTATTCTATATAGATACGGCCCTGCTCCGCCAGAAGCCAACACAGTGAGCGTGGCGGCATTAAAACTATCAAAGCATAAATCGGAAGCAGCATCCAAAGTTAAGCTTGGTGCGCTAATCGGAGTTAAGGTAAAATTAGAAGATACAGCACATCCTTCGCTATCGGTAACAGTAATGGTATAATTTCCGGCTGCTGTTAATCCAGTAAAATTAGGGTTACTACGCGGTCCTATGGGCGATCCCGATGGTCTGCTAAGGGTATATTGATAACTGCCCCAGCCACCAGACGCATTGGCATTCACCGCTCCCCTATTATTGTTCTGACAATTCATGTCCGTAACCACAGGCGTTAAGGCAAGCGGGGTTGAGGGTTCGGCAATGGTCAATGTGGCCGTATCGGTACAATTGGTTTGGTCATCGGTTACCGAAATCACATAACTTCCGGCAGCTAATGTATTTAAATTGATGAGATTAGCGGTTTGCCCTGTTACCACAGGTCCAGAATCAATTTGATAACGATAAGTACTGGCAAAGCCATCTACTATAAATCGGCCTTGTCCATCACTGTCTCCAACGCAGGTTACATTAGATATAAGCTGACTCGCAACTCGTATAGAACTGATGCTGGTAATTGCAAAACTCTCTGTATAATTACACCCATTAGTATCAGTAACTCTAAAGGTATAACTTCCCAATCCTAATCCCGTAAAGACATTGCTTCCGCCGTTATTTACTGAAATTGGCGCAATAATTTGATAAGAATTAATACTGCTGCCGCCGGTAACTGCCAAAGAAACCGATGCCGTCCCTGTGACGCAATCGATACTGGACACGGTAAAATTGATGTCGGTTGGTTTATTTAAAGGAGCAAATACAATATTTGGAAGGGTTTCTACACAACCGTTGGCATCCCGTATCTGCGGTGTATAAGTACCTGTTGAAAGGTTATTAAACACTGTAGTCCCGGGCAAAAATCCGGAACCGATACTATATGCGTAAGGCCCTACGCCACCGCTTATCCCAGAGAACGTAATTTGCCCCCCGGTTTCATTGGCACATGATGGGTTTTGTGTGGCAGTAGCCGTTCCTGTAATAGACGACGGAGTACTTATAGTACGCACAACGGCCGAGGTAGTACATACAAAGGTGTCCTGTTGGTACTGAATAACGACATTATAAGTGCCCGGTGCTAAATTGGAAAATACATTACTATTTTGAAAAGATGTACCGTTATTATTACTGTATTGTAAGTTATAACCGTTGCTATTCGTTACATTTACCGTGATACTTCCGTTATTAGCGCCTCCGCAATTGGCATCTTGAGCAACTACATTAAAAACCGGTGGTGGAATGTCTTGTACCTCCACAGCTGCAGTTTTGGTACACCCTTGCGCATCGCGTATTACTAGATTATAGGTACCAGGAGTCGTAACCGCAAAGATCGTTGAGCCAGGAAAGTTAGAACTAAAGGTGGCTCCTCCGTTAAGGCTGTATTGGTAGGGAGCGGTACCTCCACTGGCATTTAGGGTTACATTTACTGATGTAGCCCCACAACCAAAACTATCTGTGGCAAAAGCAGTGGCCTCTAATGGAATCAATCCGGCACCAATGGTAATCGGATTACCGGAAATTGTGTTTATGGTTTCCGAACAACTGCTTCCGGCAGTAACCTGTATGGTATAGGTTCCCGGACCTACGTTGTTAAACGTGTGACTATTAGAACTATTCGGTCCAAAAGTATTTATGGTAGTGCCATTACGAATTAATCGGTAGCTGTAAAACCCAGGTACATTGTCTATGTTGACAGAAATACTTCCAAAATCTCCACTACAGGTAATATCTACCATAGACACATCTACCGTCATATCTATTTCGGTAATGTTTACCACTTCCGATGGAAATATACAAGCACTTGCAGGGGCGTTTTTTAAACGTGAAAACACTTGATAACTTCCGGGGCTGGTGATCGTAAAATAAGGTAAATCTTGATAGGGCCCGGCGGCTGAGTTTAAACTGTACTCATACCCCGAAGGGACATTGGTTACTTCTACCCTGCCGGGATTTCCACAAATAATATTAGTGGTTGCCACTTGTGGGTTAAGTGGGTTAGAACTTACTCGAAAGTAAAAAAATGACCCGGAATCTACCCGAACCCTGTACTCTCCTGCAACTGTACTACTGGAGGCGTTAAGCGCAAAGGTAGCACCGGTGCCTACAGTGGCCCAATCGCCATTGCATGCACTGTTAAAAACCGGACAAGTATCTGTGCCCACAAAAGCACATCCGGCACCCAATTTTTGCCAGGTATAGCTGCTACCAGATTGACTTAAGGTTAGGGTTCTGTTATCGCCAGTACCACAAAGAAAAAATTTGGCCAAGGTACTTCCGTCAATGGAACATGTTACTTGTTCATTGGCTCCGTTAATTATGGTTACAAAATAAGGCGCAGTGGCTGCGGATAAGGTGCTATTATCATGGGAAGAGGCATCAATCTTTATCTCAGTTTCCGATTTTTCATGCGAATAGGCCGGACGAACCACAGAAGAAATACCCTCAGAAACGTCAATAAAAAGTTTATTTAGCTTTGGAATCGGTAGAGCGGACGCACCCAAAACGGAAAGTACCATCAATAAAAGGGCATATAAAAGATGCCTTGGTTTACGTGGGAGCATAGGTTAAGTTAATTTTTTAAAGAATACTAGGATTTGGGATCTTTATATTCTTGGTGTAATTATTTAAACTTATAATTTCTTGTTATCTTTAGGCGCTAATACCTAATTAATTATTATTTATTAACGTTCTATTATGAGACATCGTATATTTCTAGTAACCTTTTTTATTTTTCTTTATAATTCTGCTTGCGCTCAACAAGCTGAAAATAAAGTAAATGAACCCAAAGAAGCTGTTTTTACACCAGAATTAGTACTGGGAGATCTCCAAATTCCGTGGAGTATGACCTTCTTGCCGGACGGTAGTATGCTGGTTACTGAAAAGGCCGGAATTTTAATACATTTTAAAGACGGTATTCGTACTGAAATTAAAAATGTACCGGAAGTTTACAATAGGGGCCAAGGTGGATTATTAGATATAACCTTACATCCGAACTACCAATCTAATGGTTGGATTTATATGTCCTATGCCTCTGCTGATGGAGATGACAAAGGGGGCAACACTGCTATTATACGAACCAAATTGAAAGACAATGCCCTTGTTGACACCCAATTGCTTTACAAAGCAACACCCAATACTACTAAAGGGCAGCACTTTGGATCACGCTTTGCTTTTGATAATGAAGGGTATCTTTATTTTTCTATAGGCGACAGAGGCGATAGGGACGTGAATCCACAAGATGTTACCCGAGATGGGGGGAAAATATATCGTCTTAATGATGATGGTAGCATCCCTACAGATAATCCTTTTGTGGATCAGAGTGATGCAAAAAAAGCAATTTACAGTTATGGGCACAGAAACCCCCAAGGATTGGTAAAACATCCGGAAACGGGAAAAATATGGGATCATGAACATGGCCCTAGAGGTGGCGATGAGCTTAATGTAATCCAAAAAGGTGTCAATTACGGTTGGCCTGTAATCACCTATGGCATCAATTACAGCGGTACGCCCATCACCGACAAAACCGCCATGGACGGGCTGGAACAGCCTATACATTATTGGCTTCCGTCTATAGCACCGAGTGGTATCACATTTGTAACTTCTGATAAGTATCCTACATGGAAGGGTAATCTATTGGTAGGATCACTTGCTTTTCAGTATTTGGAACGATTGGAATTGGATGGTGAAAAAGTGACCTACAGAGAAAAACTATTACCCGATATGGGTAGGATTCGCGATGTGAGACAGGCTCCGGATGGCTTCATTTATGTGGCGGTTGAAGGCAAAGGCATTTATAAATTGTTGCCCAACAACTAGGTTTAAAAGCACAAAATAGTAGCCATTTTTTATATTAAGCCGGCTCATCTCAGGTTTTACCTGCTTTAAAACCTCAATAGATATGTGGGTAATGCACAGCTTTATTCTGGTAATCTAAAGACATGTGGAATTGAATAAAATATCTATTAGTCCCATAATTTAGCTATGCCTTCGAAAATTTTAACAACCGGACAAAATTAGTTCCTTTGGTTAATTTGTATGTAACGTATTAAAAATGAAACTTCTATTTATCATTTATGTGCTGGGCGTTTTTATCTTAACCGGCGTTTTATTTCAAGATAATGCATTAAAGGAAAGCATGAAAAGGGGCAGCGAGATTTATGCCGATTTTTGCATTAACTGCCACTTGGCGCAAGGAGAAGGTGTACCCAATGTGTTTCCGCCATTAGCCAATTCGGATTATTTGCAAAACAATCGCTTTGAAAGCATTGCCGGTGTTAAATACGGTCAGCGTGGCGAAATTGTCGTAAATGGTGTCACCTACAACAATATTATGATGCCCATGGGTTTAGACGACACCGAAGTAGCAGATGTCATGAACTTTATTCTTAATTCTTGGGGGAATTCCAGTGAAGGTCTGGTAACTCCCGAAGAGGTAGCCAAAATACAACCAAAATAATACTAAACTATTTATACGCTTCCATAGCTCCTTTTACGGAACCATATTTCGTTAGCAACGCTTCGGCCTCGTTGTAGTCTATTTTCAACTCTTCTACCAAAAACCGAGTGCCCCTGTCCACTAACTTTAAATTACTCAACTGCATATTCACCATCTTATTACCCTGCACCCGACCAATTTTAATCATTAAGGCTGTAGAAATCATGTTCAAAACAAGTTTTTGAGAGGTACCACTTTTCATACGGGTACTGCCTGTAACAAATTCCGGCCCTACATTTACCGCTATAGCAATTTCGACTTCTTTTGTGAGTGGCGATCCGGGATTATTAGTGACGCATGCCGTAAGCAATCCTGCTGACTTAGCCATTTGCACACCTCCTATTACATAAGGCGTGGTTCCCGATGCAGCAATACCCACTATGGTATCGTGCTGATTTACACCAAATGCCTGCAAATCCTTCCAAGCTTGTTCCGTATCGTCTTCTGCATGCTCAACAGATTTTCGTATAGCCTTATCCCCACCAGCCATAAGCCCAATAACGCGGTCGTGGGGCATGCCGTAGGTAGGCGGAATTTCGGAAGCATCTAAAATTCCTAATCTGCCACTTGTCCCCGCTCCTATATAAAAAAGACGCCCTCCCTGCGCAAACCGTAGTGCCAATCCATCAACAAGTTTCGCAATTTGCGGTATTACCACGCTTACCGCCTGTGCTACTTTTTTATCCTCTTCATTTATTCCACACAAAATGGAATTGGTATCCATCGTTTCTAAATTTGTGTAGTGAGAAGGTAATTCTGTAATTTTAATGTATTCTGACATTTTTATAAAAGATGTATTTGTTGGTTTCTAAATGGTTTGAGTAATGTATCCTCAGGATCTAACTCCGTAATAAGGGTATGTATTTCATTTAGCTCACAGGTTTTGTACCGATGTTGCGAATTTAATTTTTCTGAAATGCACAAAAGTATGGCTTTTTTCGACGCTTTTATAACTGCTTTTTTAAGCTGAACAATATCCCAGTCAAATTCCGTAAGACCGTAATTTGCATCTACATATCCTGTACCTATAAAGGAATAATCAACCTTTATTTCAGAAAGATGCTGAACGGCCTTGGCTCCTGTAGCAATTTGCGCTTCTTTAGAAATTACCCCGCCCAAAAAAATAACCTCTACATTGGGTTTAGATAGTAGCGCCATAGCAACGGGCAAACTCAATGTAAAGCAGGTAAGTTTTAACTTTATTGGTATTAAACGTGCCAACTCCAAACACGTGGTGCCACCATCTATTAAAATAACACCGCCATCTTTTAAAAGTGCAACGGCCTTTTCTGCAATTTGCGTCTTTTGGGGTAAGGCATAAATATGATGACCGGGACTGTAATTGGTGAAACTAAGCGAGATAGCGCCGCCGTGAACCTTTTTTAGCTTATTCTCCTCATCTAATTCCTTTACATCGCGACGGGCAGTATCTATAGACACCCCCAATATTTCCGCTATATCTGTGAGCAATACTCTATTGTGTAGTTCTACCTCGTTTAAAATAGTTTGATGTCTTTCCTCCTTAAGCATGCAGATTCGGCTTCATGTTGTACTTTTAAAAAAAACAAAGATAATAAAATTTTTGAATTGCTGTTTTTTACCGTTTTAATTTTAAATAAATGTTAATATTGCATAAAATTGCAAAAATACTAGCACAAAACAGCAACATATCGCTTTTTTTTATACCTTTGTAGCGTCAAAAAAAAACATTAAAAAACACCTCATATGGCAAGTACCATTAAAGAAACAGCGAAGAACAGCATCCTTTTAGAGGAGGAATCTAGAAAGTTTGAAAAAATCGAGACAGTCATCCATGAAAGTTCGGAAAAAGCCTCCTACTTTGTTGCGCAGGAAATAGCTAACTTGATAAAGCAGCGACAAAAACAAGGTAAAAAATTGGTTTTAGGTCTTGCTACAGGTTCTACGCCCATAAAAGTTTATGAGTACCTTGTTCAATTCCACAAAAAGGATGGATTGAGTTTCAAAAACGTAATCACCTTCAACCTCGACGAATATTTTCCGATGGAACGGGACTCTATTCACAGTTATGTGCGATTTATGAATGAGCACTTGTTTGATCATATTGACATCGATAAAAAAGACATACACATTCCCGATGGTACCTTAAAAAAAGAAAATGTAAGAGCATTTTGTGAGGCGTACGAAAAAAAGATTTCCAAAGCAGGTGGTATCGACATTCAGGTCTTAGGAATTGGACGTACGGGGCATATCGGCTTTAACGAACCGGGTTCTTCTATACGAAGTAAAACGAGATTAGTGCGCCTAGATAGAGTAACCCGATTGGATGCAGCGAGCGACTTTTTTGGCCATGAAAATGTGCCTTCGCGAGCCATTACCATGGGAGTAGGCACCATTATGGATGCCAAAAGAATTATTCTCATGGCTTGGGGAGAAGGAAAAGCAGGAATTATAAAGCAAGCGGTAGAAGGAGAAATTAGAGAATCGGTGCCGGCTACTTTTCTGCAGCAACACAAAAACTGCCACTTTATCTTAGACGAAGCAGCCGCATCTGCACTGACCCGAATAAATAACCCGTGGTTGGTGGGAGAGTGTAACTGGAACGATAAGCTTATTAAAAAAGCTACCATTTGGTTGTCCGAAAAACTGGGCAAAGCCATACTAAAACTAACCAACGAAGATTATAACGAATATGGTATGGGTAATTTAATTGCCGAAATTGGCTCTGCCGAGGATATCAATCTAAAAGTATTCAATCAGTTACAACGTACCATTACCGGTTGGCCCGGTGGCAAACCCAACGCCGATGACAGCAATAGGCCCGAAAGAAAAAGTCCGTTTCCAAAACGATCTATAATTTTCAGTCCACATCCCGACGACGATGTAATCTCTATGGGTGGCACATTACTTCGGTTGGTAGATCAAGGGCATGAAGTGCATGTTGCTTATCAAACTTCCGGAAACATTGCCGTATTCGATGATGAAGTCATCCGATTTATGGACTTTGCCCGAGATATTCAAAAAGATAATACCGAAATTGAGCAGCAATTTAAAAAGGTACGCGAATTTCTGAGTCATAAAAAACCGGGACAAATAGATAGTCCTGAAATTCAAAAATTTAAAGGGTTAATCCGTAAAGGAGAAGCCTTAGCCGCCTGTCGCTATTGCGGAGTGGATGAAAAAAATGCTCATTTTCAGAACCTGCCGTTCTACGAAACCGGAACAGTAAAGAAAAATCCGTTTACAGAAGCAGATATAGCGATTACTATAGACCTTCTTAACAAGGTAAAACCGCATCAAATTTTTGCAGCAGGAGATCTCTCGGATCCCCATGGTACGCACAGGGTGTGTCTTCAAATTATTTTCAGTGCCTTAGATCGATTAGTTAAAGACAAGGTAAAATGGATAGATGATTGCTATGTGTGGCTGTACCGCGGTGCTTGGCAAGAATGGGATATAGCCGATATGGAAATGACAATCCCCATTGGCCCAAAAGATATGTCTAGAAAGAAAAATGCCATTTTTAAGCATCAATCCCAAAAAGATGCCGCCATGTTTCCGGGCAACGATTCCCGAGAGTTTTGGCAAAGAGCCGAACAGCGAAATCAGGAAACAGCCAGAAAATACAATGCATTAGGTATGGCAGAATACGAAGCCATGGAAGGCTTTGTACGATATATTTTTAACTAACGTACAATGTACACATCCAAAAGACCTATTTTATTTTTTAAATAGGTCTTTTTATATTTCGCTACGAATGTTCAAAAAAACTGGATTACTTCTTTTACTTTTAAGCACTTCTTGCACTGTATTTCAATCAGGAATTCCGCAACCTAGATCGGAGTTTCGGGGTGTATGGATTGCCACGGTAGCCAATATCGACTGGCCCAAAAGCAGTACGGATGGCATTGAAAAACAAAAGGCAGATTTCATCGATATTTTGGATTTTTATGCCGATTTAAATTTTAATGCAGCCATCGTACAAATACGTACCGCCGGGGATGCCTTCTACAAAACCGAATTAGCGCCTTGGTCGCGATTCCTCACAGGGGCCGAAGGCAAATCTCCGGAAACAAATGAAGATCTTTTGCGGTGGATGATAAGGGAAACCCATAACCGTGGTATGGAATTTCATGCATGGCTAAATCCGTACCGAGCCACGATGAATGAAAATACGGCTATTTTGAGTCCGACGCACGATTTTTTTCAACATCCGGATTGGATGTTAAAATACGGCGCTAAATACTACTACAATCCGGGACTTCCTGAGGTACAACACCATTTAACCACTATTATGGAAGAGGTAGTTGCAAAATACGATGTAGATGCCATTCATTTTGACGACTATTTTTATCCTTACAAAATTAAAGACGAAGTCTTAGCCGATACCGCAACCTATACCGCACATGCCCTACCTCATCAATCCATAGCGGATTGGCGTAGAAGCAATGTAGATTCTTTGGTGAAAAATGTACACAAGGTTATTAAAGCGAGAAAACCTTGGGTTCAGTTTGGCATTAGCCCCTTCGGTGTATGGAAAAACAAATCTACAGATCCGAAAGGCTCGGATACTCAAGCCGGACAAACCACATACGAAGACCTCTATGCAGATCCATTGCTTTGGATGGAAAAAGGCTGGATTGATTATCTCGTACCTCAGGCATATTGGAGTATGGATCTCCCCGTAGCCTCTCATCGAAAAATAGTCGATTGGTGGACTAAAAACAGGTACGAAACCAATTTATACATCGGGAACGGAGCCTATAAAATAAGAAATAATAGCGATCTGGCCTGGCATCGAAAAAAAGAACTTCCCGAACAAATTAAATGGGCGCGCCAAAAAAAATCGGTACAAGGCAATGTTTATTTTAGCGCCAAAAGTTTAATGCAAAATAATGCCGATGTAGTCGCATATCTTAAAAGGAAGTATTACAAGACACCTGCCTTACCACCGGCTTCTCCTTATGTGCCAGCAATACCAGCACAGAAACCCAGCCTTTTGTCTTTAACTAAGGCATCAGATTCTGTAACCCTGACATTTTCGGGGATCCAATCCTATCGGCACGCACTAATATTCTTGTCTGGAAAAAAAGGGAAAACCGAATATCCAATGCAAAAATTAAGGGTTAAAAAATCAATAGGAACGCAGAACAGTATTAGCCTTGCAAGCCATGAAATCAAAAACAAAAACTATATCGCCCTTACTTTTATTGACAAATTTGGACTAGAAACCGAACCGCTTGTGTTATCTTTAAAACAACCTATTCACAATGATTCAAAAAGATAAATGGGCTTGGGCTTGGGTGCCTGTACTCTATTTTACCCAAGGATTACCTTACGTGTTGGTAGTTACTGTATCGGTAATCATGTACAAAAAATTAGGGGTAAGTAATGTGGATATTGGCCTGTATACGAGTTGGCTGTATCTGCCCTGGGTTCTAAAACCTTTATGGAGTCCGTTCGTAGATCTTAAAAGTACCAAACGCAATTGGTTTTTAGCCATGCAATTGCTCATTGCTTTCGCTCTTTTAGGCGTTGGGCTTACCCTGCCCACCAATATGTTTTTCATTACCACGCTGGCGTGTTTTTGGATGGCTGCCTTTGCCTCTGCTACCAATGATATCGCCTCAGACGGATATTATATGCTTGGGCTTACCGAAAAAAAACAATCTTTTTTTGTGGGCATGCGAAGTACGTTTTACCGCCTAGCCATGGTAACCGGTGAAGGATTGATCGTTATCGCCGCAGGATTTCTAGAAAATTACTACGGTGATAATACCAAAGCATGGAGCATGACTATGATTGCAGCAGCTATTTTGATGTTGTTACTAACCCTTACTAATTTTTTTGTAACTCCCAAATACGAATCATCTGAGGCTATTGTTACCGAACGTCCCAAAGGTTTTCTCGAGGTTTTTGTTTCATTTTTTAAAAAACCAAATATCGGCATTGCTTTGGCCTTTATATTAACCTATCGCCTAGGAGAATCGCAACTGGTAAAAATGGCTGCTCCCTTCTTACTGGACAAGCCAGAGGTGGGTGGACTCGGATATTCTACAGAATTATTGGGCACCATTTTCGGTACAGCAGGTGTTATCATGCTTTCTATCGGAGGAATTTTAGGGGGGATTTTAATTTCGCGAGACGGGCTTAAGAAATGGATGTTGCCTATGGTGCTTTCTCTTAATATTCCCAACGCTTTATATGCGCTGTTGGCACTTACCAAAACCACTAATATCTTGGCAGTATCTGCAACAGTCGTTTTTGAAAAATTTGGGTATGGATTTGGTTTTGCAGCGTTTCTCATGTACCTTATTTATGTAGCCGACGGGAAATCGAAAACATCGCACTACGCCATAGCCACCGGGTTTATGGCCTTGGGCATGATGCTTCCCGGAATGATTAGTGGGTATATTCAGCAATGGCTGGGCTACGGCGGGTTTTTTATTTGGGTGGTTATCGCTGCCTTACCCTCTCTATTCCTCCTGAAATTTATTAGCTACCCTGCCGATTTTGGCAAAAAAACAAAACCAACCGATGTCTAGTTTAGTGCCGTACTTTAAAGCCCAAGAAACCTTGTCCTATGCAGAAAAAGTGGGACAATTATTTATGCCAGCTGCTTTTATTAATGATTCAGAATCCGAAATCTGCCAATTAGAAAAGCTAATACAGGAATTTCATGTGGGGGGACTCTGTTTTTTTCACAGCAGAGCCAGTGCTGCAACCAATTTTGAGGGCAAAAAGAAAATTGTGTATAATCAGGATAGTTTCTCCACACTTAAATCTTTAATCGCGCGCTACCAAAAAGCCGCCAAATACCCGCTTTTAATAAGCATCGATGCCGAATGGGGTCTGGCCATGCGCATCGAAAACACCCCACAATATCCGTATGCCATTACCTTAGGTGCTTTAGATGGTCATGAAGATCTAATTTTTGAACTAGGC
Source organism: Aurantibrevibacter litoralis (assembly GCF_034651555.1). Lineage (NCBI taxonomy): Bacteria > Pseudomonadati > Bacteroidota > Flavobacteriia > Flavobacteriales > Flavobacteriaceae > Aurantibrevibacter > Aurantibrevibacter litoralis. Next base: position 231,254 of record NZ_JAYEEQ010000002.1, read on the forward strand.
AAAAACATTGCAAAAGACTGCAAAGCAGCAGGTATACACTGGAACTTATCTCCTGTAGTAGACATAAACAGCAATCCCAATAACCCTGTAATTGGGTATCGCTCTTTTGGAGAAGACAAAGATTTGGTGACCACAAAAGCCCTGGCCTATATCCAAGGAATGCAAAGCGAAGGTATTCTATGCGCTATAAAACATTTTCCTGGTCATGGAGACACCGCAACGGACAGCCACTTGGGGCTGCCCCTAATTGAAAAATCAAAGCAAGAACTTTGGGAAAATGAATTGTACCCCTTTCGTAAACTTATAGCAAAGGGTATCGATGCCGTAATGGTAGGGCATTTGTCTGTACCCGCATTGGCTGGTGGCAGTACCCTTTCCTCCAGTATTTCCAAAGCTATAATAACAGGATTACTGCGAGATGAAATGGGGTTTAAAGGTGTAGTTATTTCCGATGCGTTAAATATGCATGCCGTATCCAAGTCCCACTCCATAAAAGGCGAATTGGAATGGCTGGCTTTTGATGCCGGAAACGACATTCTTTGCTTTGCCGAACATATAACCGAGGGTATAGCTACGATTTTAAAGAAGTCCACAAAAGAGGCTATTAACACCAGTTTTGAACGCATTTGGAAACTGAAAGAAAAAGCCTTTCATCATACGGTTCTTCCGAACTCATCGCTTAGTGATGCTACAGCCTTACACCTTAAAATTGCGGCACAAAGCCTCACTGTACTTCCCGAAAACAAACTGGATAGTGCTGCTTTTACAGACGAAAAGTTTGTTGGAATTTCTGTGGGCAACGATGATCCTAATTTCTTCTTTGAAGAAATTACCAAAACCCACAAACTAGCGCATTTCTCAATGCGCAAAACACCTTTAGCAGCGATAAACACCAGAATCCAAACAGCAGATCGGGTACTTTTAGCCCTGTTTCCACCCAAGGTTAAACCCCTCAACAATTTCGATTTTTTAATTGAAGAGTTACACTTTATTCACGACATCATTACCTCCAAGAGCACCGTGCTCTATCTGTTTGGAAATCCGTATGTGTTGCCATTGCTACCTATGGAAAAATTGGATTATATTGCAATTGTATATCAAGATTTTCAGGCGTTTCAAGAAAATGCAGCACAACATTTTTTAGGAAAAAAAATCGCTCCGGGTAAGTTCCCCGTAATGCTAAAACAAATTTAACTATGGTTTGTGTACTGGGTCTAATGTCGGGTACTTCTTTGGATGGTTTAGATATGGCCTATTGCCGTATTTGGAACCAAAATAGCCGATGGAAATTTGAAATCGTACAGTCGCAAAGCGTGACCTACGATGCTGCATGGCAGGCTCGGTTAAAAAATGCCATATTTTTATCTGCTGAAGACTTGTTGTGTCTCCATAATAGTTATGGAAGCTGGTTGGGTACACAAGTCAAGAAATTTGTAGAAAAGAGTGCACTAAAGGTCGATTTTGTGGCCAGTCATGGGCACACCACCCACCACCAACCTCAGAAAGGATTTACCTTTCAAGTCGGTTCCGGACAGCATTTGGCCAATGCATGTGGCCTAAAGGTAGTTTGCGATTTTAGAACCAATGATATTGCCTTAGGCGGACAAGGAGCTCCGCTGGTTCCCATAGGCGATCAGTTATTTTTTAGTGCATATGATTTTTGTCTAAACCTCGGGGGCATCAGCAATATTTCATTTGCGCATCAGCAGGAGCGCATTGCCTACGATATTGGTCTTGCCAATATGATTTTGAACCATATCACCCGAAAAGTAGGCTTAGCGTATGACAATAATGGCGATATCGCCAAACAAGGCAGCCTTAACCCTACCATGTTATACCAATTAAATCAGTTGCCCTATTATCAGTTAAGCTACCCAAAATCAATTGGTTATGAATGGTTTGTTGCCGAAGTTATCCCAATTATTGAAGAAACCCAAGATACACTTGAAAATCTATTACATACAGCAACCCATCATATCTGTGAGCAAATCGCCATCCAAATAAAGCGTCATTCTTCAAAAGAAAAAAGTACACTTCTCGTTACAGGAGGTGGTGCCCTTAATGGATTTCTGATACAAACTTTAAAAGATAAATTAGGTACAACAACCCAAGTTGAGGTGCCTTCCAAAACCTTGATCGAAAATAAAGAAGCATTAATTTTTGCGTTGATGGGTGTGTTGCGTATAGAAAACAAAATGAATGTCATGCGTTCAGTTACCGGTGCCTTGCGAGATTCATCAAGCGGCGTAATTTATGATCCCAGCTAGTCTACCGATGAAAAACAAAAGAAAAACGAATTCAAAATAGCTGCATACAAAACAGTATATTCGTAAGTCGAATAAAAAAGAAAACGCACATGTCAGAAAAACAAAAAAAAGCCACCGCCTATTGGAAAGAAAATGTAAGGTATTTAACCATCCTTTTATCTATCTGGTTCTTGGTATCTTACGGTGCAGGTATTCTTTTTAAGGATCTGCTCAATGAAATTAAAATTGGTGGGTTTCAATTGGGTTTTTGGTTTGCACAACAAGGCTCTATTTATGTTTTTGTCATCCTCATTTTTGTATATGTACGTTTAATGAACAAATTAGACAAGAAGTATCATTTCGAAAATTAATAAAACCTATGTCTTCATCTCCCCTATGTCTGGATCGGAGCATTTTTAGATAAAAAATATTAAAATTATGGATGTTCAAACCTGGACGTATCTGTTAGTAGGAATTACTTTTGCGCTGTATATAGGCATTGCCATTTGGTCCAGAGCGGGCTCAACTAAAGAATTTTATGTAGCGGGTGGCGGTGTTTCACCATTGGCTAATGGTATGGCTACTGCGGCCGATTGGATGTCTGCCGCTTCCTTCATTTCCATGGCAGGCATCATCTCTTTTGCCGGCTATGACGGCTCGGTATATCTCATGGGATGGACCGGCGGGTATGTACTTTTGGCGCTACTTTTGGCACCCTACCTCAGAAAATTTGGCAAGTTTACAGTACCCGATTTTATAGGAGACCGCTATTATTCCAAAACAGCGCGAATCGTTGCGGTTTGTTGTGCATTAATAGTTTCTTTTACTTATGTGGCCGGTCAAATGCGCGGCGTTGGTGTCGTTTTTTCCCGATTTTTAGAGGTTGATATTAATACTGGCGTCATTATAGGCATGGTCATTGTCCTTTTTTATGCCGTTTTGGGGGGCATGAAAGGTATTACCTATACCCAAGTGGCCCAATATTGTGTGCTCATTTTTGCCTTTATGGTTCCGGCTATCTTTATTTCCATTCAAATGACCGGAAACCCGGTGCCCCAATTGGGCATGGGCGCTACCGTAAACGATGGTTCCGGAGTGTATTTATTAGACAAATTGAACGGGCTTTCTACAGAACTTGGTTTTGCAGAATACACCTCGGGTTCAAAATCTCTTTTAGACGTTTTTGCTATTACCCTAGCCCTAATGGTAGGCACGGCTGGGCTCCCGCACGTTATTGTCCGTTTTTTTACGGTAAAACGCGTACGCGATGCCCGAAAATCTGCGGGATGGGCACTACTCCTCATAGCCATACTCTATACCACTGCACCGGCCGTAGCTGTCTTTGCCAGAACAAACATGATTACAACGGTAAGCAATCAGGAATATAGTGCAATGCCGCAATGGTTCAGTAATTGGGAAAAAACAGGCCTCCTTATTTTTGACGATAAAAACAACGACGGCAAAATAGCCTATGTAGCCGATCCTGAACGAAACGAATTAACCGTAGATCGAGATATAATGGTATTGGCCAATCCGGAAATTGCCAATCTGCCCGCCTGGGTTATCGCCTTGGTTGCAGCAGGTGGACTAGCAGCTGCGTTATCTACGGCTGCGGGATTGCTTCTAGTGATTTCTTCTTCCATTTCGCATGATTTAATCAAAAAAGTTTTTAAACCAACCATCTCAGAAAAAGGGGAGTTATGGGCGGCCAGAGCCGCAGCCACGTTTGCGGTAATTATTGCCGGATATTTTGGCATACACCCTCCGGGTTTTGTTGCAGCCGTAGTGGCCTTAGCCTTTGGACTGGCGGCCGCCTCTTTTTTTCCGGCCATTGTATTAGGCATATTCTATAAAAAAATGAACAAAGAGGGTGCCGTAGCAGGAATGATTGTAGGCATATCTTTGATGTTATTTTATATGGCGAAATTTAAACTTGGCTGGCTAGGAGAAATACCAGATGCATCCCAATGGTGGTTTGGCATATCGCCAGAAGGTTTTGGTTCTGTAGCCATGGTAGCCAATTTTTTAGTGGCACTGATTGTGATGCGCTTTACGCAGGAACCGCCACCTGAAGTACAAGAAATTGTAGAAGACATTCGTATTCCAAGCGGTGTTCCGGATGCTATAGACCATTAATAACTACCAGTGTTTCGGCTGTTTTTCTTATTTTTATAACCTTAGCGAATATAAGTTTTAGATATCATGAGTAATTACCACATTAAACATTTGGAAGAATACTATCAGGTGTATCGAAAATCGGTACGCAATCCCGAAGCCTTTTGGGAAGAAATTGCAGAGGAGCATTTTTTATGGCGAAAAAAATGGGACAAGGTACTGCATTGGGATTTTTCCAAACCGGAAGTAAAATGGTTCGACGGAGCTAAACTCAATATCACAGAAAATTGTTTAGACAGGCATCTGGCTACCCGAGAAGATAAAACTGCCATTCTTTTTGAACCGAACGATCCGGCTGAAAAATCGCTTCCAATTACCTACGGCGAATTGCACCAAAGAGTTTGTAAAATGGCTAACGTTTTAAAGGATCATGGGGTACAAAAAGGAGATCGCGTCTGCGTGTATTTACCTATGATTCCGGAGTTGGTGGTCACTATTTTGGCCTGTGCACGAATAGGTGCTATTCACTCTGTGGTTTTTGCTGGATTTTCGGCCAATGCCATTGCCACCAGAATAAACGACTCGGATTGCAAAATGGTGGTAACCGCCGATGGCTCTTACAGAGGCGCTAAAAGCATCGACCTAAAGGGTATCGTAGATAAAGCCCTAGAAAGCTGTCCCGGCGTAAAAACAGTACTTGTAGCAAAGCGCACACACACAGAGGTGGTACTTTTAGAAGGAAGAGACCAATGGCTGCAACCACTGTTAGATAAGGCATCTTCCGAATGCAAGGCAGAGATTATGGATGCCGAAGACCCGCTTTTTATTTTATATACCTCCGGATCTACTGGGAAACCCAAGGGTATGGTACATACCACAGCAGGATATATGGTATATACTGCCTATACCTTTAAAAACGTGTTTCAATACCGAGAAGAAGATGTGTACTGGTGTACGGCAGATATTGGATGGATTACCGGACATAGCTACATTGTTTACGGTCCCTTAGCCAATGGGGCAACTACCGTGCTATTTGAAGGAGTTCCCTCCTACCCCAATCACGGCAGATTTTGGGAGGTGATACAAAAGCACAAAGTAAATCAGTTTTATACGGCACCAACAGCTATAAGAGCCTTAGCGAAAGAAAGTTTAGACTTTGTAGAAAAACACGATCTTTCAAGCCTAAAAGTGTTAGGTTCTGTGGGCGAACCCATTAACGAGGAAGCTTGGCACTGGTATAATAACAATATAGGGAAAAAACACAGCCCTATTGTAGATACGTGGTGGCAAACCGAAACCGGCGGAATTATGATTACGCCCATTCCCTACGTTACACCCACTACCCCAACTTATGCTACACTTCCGTTTATTGGTATACAACCCGCACTTATGGATGAGATGGGCAATGAAATACTAGGAAATCAAGTAGAAGGCCGACTTTCCATAAAATTTCCATGGCCTTCTATGGCACGTACCATTTGGGGTAATCACGATCGGTATCGGGATACGTATTTTACGGCATACAAAAACATGTATTTTACAGGAGATGGTGCCATGCGCGATGCCGTAGGTTATTACCGTATTACAGGCAGGGTAGACGATGTAATTATCGTATCGGGACACAATTTAGGAACAGCACCCATTGAAGACGCCATTAATGAACATCCGGCGGTAGCCGAATCGGCTATTGTAGGATTTCCACATGACATTAAGGGGAATGCCCTATACGGTTTTGTAATCCTAAAGGAAACCGGAGAAAGTAGAGACAGAGACAACCTAAGAAAGGAAATAAATCAACATATTGCGGAGCACATTGGACCGATAGCAAAGTTGGAGAAAATTCAATTCGTTACCGGATTGCCCAAAACCAGAAGCGGAAAAATAATGCGTCGCATTTTGCGGAAAATAGCGGGTAAGGATACCGCCAATATGGGCGATACCAGTACGCTACTAGATCCCGATGTAGTTAAGGAAATACAAGACAGCGCTTTGTAATAAGCCGTAGGTATAAAACCCTTTAGCCATCCATGGAAATCATGTGAACTACACGGAATCCTCGAATCCTCGCATAGGTAAGTACCTTACAACGCTGCTGACAACTTCCTATGCCTATAGCGGAGGTTTGGGTGCATTGCCGTATTACGATCTCACTTTGTTATGCTTTAATGTTCCAGCAAATATAAAAAGGGAAAGTACGCCGCAAACGGCCAAACCCATAAACAGCGGCAATACCGTATCGGTTACAAAACGACCAATAAAAGAGGCAATAGGAATGGACAATATCGTAGAAATAAAACCGGTTAAAGCGGCACCAATACCCGCAATATGACCAATAGGCTCCATCGCTATAGATCGAAAATTACCCCACATAAAGCCCAAACAAAAAAATTGGGCAGACAAAAAAGCAACCAAAACTATGACATTTGGGTTGGCCGTATTCCAGAACAAAAACACATATAAAATGGCAATCGCACTAAAAACAGAAAGTGCAGCGAATGCTAATCTCCGCATACCAAAACGCAACACCAAAGTACCGTTCAAAAAGGTAGATAACCCAATAGATACCGCCAAACCTGCAAAAATGTAAGGGAATGAATCTTTTAATCCATACTGATCTTCAAATACATGCTGAGAGGCACTTAAATACACCAAAAAGGCTCCTGTAATCAATCCGGAAATCATAGTAAACGCCAACGTTTCCTTGTACGGCATTAGTTTTTTAATACCGTCTATAAAAAGGTGCGCAGAGAATGGAATCTTGTACTCCGGGTGTAAGGTTTCCGGCTGTTGCTTCCAAAACCAAATACTCACCAATACAGCAAAAAACATTTGCATATAGAAGATAGATTCCCATCCAAAATAGTCTAAAATAACCTTTCCTATGGCAGGGGCAATTACCGGAACAAGAATAAAAAAGGCCGTAACAAAGGACATCACCTTCGCCATAAAATCCCCTTTATACGTATCCCTAATAATGGAAATCGTAATTGTTCTAGGTGCCGACAAACCGATCCCCTGTAAAATACGACCCACAATCATCCATTCTAATGTGGGTGCCACCACGCACAGCAAACTAGCTATAAGAAACACCACAAAACCAATATAAATGATGGGTTTCCTACCAAAACTGTCCGATAGCGGTCCAAAAAGCAATTGCCCTACTCCTAAACCCAAAAAAATCATGGTTATTAAAAGCTGGTTGTTTGTAGCATTGAAACTTCGGATAGCAATACCAATATCCGAAATCGCAGGTAAAAGGGCATCTATAGACAACGCCACAATTGACATTAATGCAGCCATTAACGCCACGAATTTAAAATTAGGATTGCGCTGATTTGTGTCAGTTTTGGAAACAACCATGTGTTTGCTAATTCGTCTGTGGTTCGTTTAGATGCCAAGGAAAACCCTTTTCCGGCATTTTGAGCTGCAAAAATAGACAATCAAAACCCCTCGGCATAAACAATACCATTTCAAATCCGTATTTTTGGTGAAAATTGATTGTGTTATGTTGATTATTGGCATTGCAGGGGGTACCGGTTGTGGCAAGACCACGGTGGTAAATCAAATTATTAATGAATTGCCTCATGAGGAAGTGGGCGTTATCTCTCAAGATTCCTACTATAACGATCTTTCTCATTTAGATTTAGAACAACGCCGACTCACCAATTTTGACCATCCCAATTCCATTGATTTTGAACTACTGCTTCAACACTTAAAAGCACTAAAGGACGGAAAACCGATATTGCAACCTGTATATTCTTTTTTAGAGTGCAATCGTACAGAAAAAACCATACCCACCGCACCTCGCAAAGTAATGATTGTTGAAGGCATTTTAATATTGACACATCCCGAAATACGCCACATGTTCGATATTAAAATTTATGTACATACCGACTCGGACGAACGCCTCATTCGGAGACTAAAGCGCGATGTAATTGAGCGCGGTTGGGATTTGGACGACACCATAGAAAAGTATCAGTCTATATTAAAACCGATGCACGAGCAATTTATAGAACCCTCAAAGCAATTTGCGGATATCATTATGCCCAACAACAAACACAATACCGTAGCCATAGATATTGTACGCACCATAATCAACGAAAAAATAGTATAGCCCCCATGCAATTAAAAGAACTTAAAGGCAAAAAATGGTTTGGTATTCTCACCAATATGTATGTTCTGGTGCTCACTGTTTTTGTAATTTGGATGGCATTTTTTGATACCAATTCTTTGCTGATACATTGGGAACTAAAAAAAGAAATTAGAAAGTTGGAAAAACAAAAAGAGTTTCTGCTTGATGAGATTGAGGAAGATAAAAAAGTGATTGAAAAACTATCGGACAAGAAAGAACTGGAAAAATTTGCCCGAGAAAATTATTACCTCAAGAAAAAAAACGAAGAAATCTACTTAATTGAATATGCAGATAGTATAAAAACTAAAAAAAATGCCCAAAACTGATCTTTTTGAGGCTTTTGATACCATTTCACCCAAAGTTTGGAAACAAAAAATTCAATTTGAACTTGATGGTGCAGATTATGCGAATACCCTAATTTGGGAAACTCCCGAAGGCATCAAGGTAAAACCTTTTTATACCGCCGAAGATAGTGCCGAAAATACCTTAGCAACTCCTACCAACGCCGAAAAACGGTGGAAAATTGGTCAACTTATTTATGCCGGAAATGCGGTAATCGCCAATAAAAAAGCAGTAGAAGCAGTGCAACAAGGGGCAGAAAGTCTTATTTTTAATCTTCCATCAAACGAAGTACCCATCCCTAAAGTACTGCAAGGGCTTAACAAACCTGAAATTCCGGTGCACTGCTATCCTCAATTTTTACCCGAAATTAGCGATATCAAAAAATTACAACATTTTACAGCGACCTACCTCTGTGTAGATCCTATAGGACACCTTGCCCAAACCGGAAATTGGTTTTTCAACGAAAAAAAAGATTGGGAAATGCTTTCCAACGGAATAAATCATGGTTCCAATCTTGCACTAAGCGTAGACAGCAGCCTCTACCAAAACGCAGGAGCCAACAAGGTGCAACAATTGGCCTATGCCCTAGCACATGCCCACGAATATATCCATTTTTTGGCCAGTACAAAGCAATTAACTTCTTGCAAACGAATCGTTTTTAAGGTGGCGGTAGGCAGCCATTATTTCTTTGAAATTGCTAAGCTAAGAGCCCTCAGACAGTTATGGAACACCCTTGCTAGCGAATATGATATTTCCTGGGAATGCCATATTTTGGCCACCCCTACGCTACGGAACAAAACCATATACAGCTATAATACCAATATGTTGCGCACTACTATGGAGTGTATGGCAGCGATTATGGGTGGTGCCGATACCATTTCTAATGTAGCGTACGACGCAGTGTACCACAAAGAAAATGATTTTGGCCAACGCATCGCCAGAAATCAGCTTTTAGTACTAAAACACGAAAGTTATTTGAGTGCCGTAGCACATCCGGCAGACGGCAGTTATTACGTGGAATCGGTAACGCAACAACTGGCAGAAAAATCGTTAGCCTTATTCAAATCCATTGAACAGGGCGGTGGATTTCTGGCACAACTAAAAGCACATACCATTCAAAAAAAAATAAAGGAAAATGCTGCTAAAGAGCAACAACGTTTTGCGGAAGGCAAGGAAGTTTTGGTAGGAACCAATGCCTATGCCCTGCCGGACGAAAAAATGAAAGTGGAACTGCAACGCTATCCCTTTGTAAAAACCAACCGCATAAAAACCTTCCTGGAGCCCATTATAATACGGCGATTGGCGGAAGTCTTGGAACAAAAAAGGTTGGATCATGAATAGAAAAAATCTGCAACATTTGCAATTGCAAACCACCATAAAAAAATCCAAAAATACGATATATGGTTGGGAAGAAAAGACAGATGAGGAGGCTATTACGCAGACCCCGGAGGGAATTGACCTGAAACCCCGGTACTCTCACAGCGATATTTCTGGATTAAAACATCTAGGTTTTGCTGCAGGTTTTCCACCCTTTCTTAGAGGTCCGTACCCCACCATGTATGTGCAAAAGCCATGGACGATACGGCAGTACGCCGGATTTTCTACCGCAGCAGAAAGCAATGCGTTTTATCGTGAGAATTTAAAAGCCGGTCAAAAAGGGCTTTCTGTTGCCTTTGATTTACCCACCCACAGAGGATACGACAGCGACCACCCACGCGTGGAAGGCGATGTGGGCAAAGCGGGTGTGGCTATTGATACGGTAGAAGATATGAAAATACTGTTTAATGCCATTCCGCTAGATAAAATGTCGGTGTCCATGACGATGAACGGTGCGGTTTTGCCCATTTTAGCGTTTTATATTGTGGCAGCTCAAGAACAAGGTGTACATCCGGAGCAGCTATCGGGTACCATACAGAATGACATTCTAAAAGAATTTATGGTACGCAACACCTATATCTATCCGCCAAAAGCCTCCATGCTTATCGTGTCTGATATTTTTGAATATACCAGCAAGTATATGCCCAAATATAACAGCATCAGCGTATCTGGCTATCATATCCATGAAGCTGGTGCCCCGGCTGAGTTAGAATTGGCCTATACGCTGGCCAATGGTTTGGAATACATTCGTACCGGCCTTAGAGCAGGCTTGCGCATCGACGATTTTGCACCTCGAATTTCCTTTTTTTGGGGTATAGGAATGAATCATTTTATGGAAATTGCCAAATTGCGGGCTGCCCGGGTGCTTTGGGCTACGTTGGTACGGCAATTTAAACCTAAAAATGAAAAATCGCTTATGCTCCGAACCCACTCTCAAACCAGTGGCTGGAGCCTCACCGAACAAGATCCATTTAACAATGTCGCCAGAACTACCATTGAAGCCGCCGCCGCTGTTTTTGGAGGCACACAAAGCCTACACACCAATGCCCTAGATGAAGCCATAGCCTTACCCACCGAATTTTCGGCACGTATTGCCAGAAACACCCAACTCTATCTTAGGGACGAGACAAAAATTACAAAAACCGTAGATCCTTGGGCGGGCAGTTATTATGTAGAGTACCTAACGAACGAACTTGCCACAAAAGCGTGGGCACTAATTCAAGAAATAGAAGAGCTAGGCGGAATGACCATTGCTATAGCATCGGGCATACCTAAAATGAAAATTGAAGAGGCTGCCGCCAAAAAACAAGCACGAATCGATGACGGAAAAGAAAGCATTATTGGCGTAAATAAAATACCTTGGAATGAAGATGATGCGCTACAAATATTAGAGGTAAACAACCAAGAAGTTCGGCAAAAGCAAATCGCATTTCTTACCTCCATAAAACAAAAAAGAGATGCTAAGACCGTAAAAAATACGCTTGAAGAATTAAAAATAGCTGCCAGGGAAAAAAGCAGCAAATCTTATAAAAACAACGATCCTAATGCAGTAAGCAAAAATTTACTAGCTTTAGCCATCGATGCTGCCAAAGCTAGAGCCACTCTTGGTGAAATAAGCAGTGCACTAGAAGAAGTCTTTGAGAGGCATACAGAACCAATTAATGCAATAAGTGGCGTGTTCTCTAAAGAAATTAAAAATAACGAAAGTTTTAAAAAAGCCTGTGCGTTGGCAGACCTTTTTGCTATAGAGGAGGGACGCCGACCCCGCATTATGATTGCTAAAATGGGACAAGACGGACACGACAGAGGTGCCAAAATAGTCGCTACCGCTTATGCCGATATTGGCTTTGATGTAGATATTGGCCCTTTGTTTCAAACTCCGGCAGAAACGGCTAAGCAGGCTGTAGAAAATGATGTACACATACTGGGCATCTCTACTTTGGCAGGTAGTCATAAGACGCTGGTACCAAAAGTTATTGATGCACTTAAAAGCTACGGCAGAGAAGACATTATGGTTATTGTTGGAGGTGTTGTTCCCAAACAGGACTACGAATTTCTCTTTAAGGCCGGAGTGGTTGCTATTTATGGCCCGGGGACACCCATAAGCGATGCCGCCATTCAAATTTTGGAGATTTTAATGGATTAAGGAATCAGTCACTTAAGGTGCTGCAACAATGACGGATTAATTTAACGCACTTTAACAAGGTATACGCTAGTTATTCACCCCGTGTTAACAAATTACATTTTTTAGCATCGTAAATAATCGTATTTTTAGCCCCTAACTTACGACTGTAATGGGCAAGATTATTGCTATAGCAAATCAAAAAGGTGGTGTGGGTAAAACCACGACTACCGTAAACTTAGCGGCAGCTTTGGGGGTACTGGAAAAGAAGGTGTTATTGATTGATGCAGATCCTCAGGCCAATGCTACATCTGGACTCGGAATAGATGTAGAAACCATTGAAATTGGTACCTATCAATTAATGGAGCACACCAAAACCGCCAAAGAAACTATTATATCCACTTCATCTCCTAATGTAGACCTCATCCCATCTCACATAGACCTTGTAGCGATCGAAATTGAATTGGTAGATAAAGAAGAACGGGAATATATGATGAAAAAGGCCATTGGCGTATTGCGGGAAGATTATGATTATATTCTCATAGACTGTGCACCATCCTTAGGGCTATTAACCCTTAATGCCCTTACTGCGGCAGATTCTGTCATGATTCCTATACAGTGTGAATATTTTGCTTTGGAAGGCCTTGGTAAATTATTAAATACCATAAAAAGTGTTCAGAAAATACACAATGCGGATTTGGACATTGAAGGCCTTTTGCTAACGATGTTTGACTCCCGATTACGACTTTCAAATCAAGTCGTTGAAGAAGTAAAAAAGCACTTTAGTGATATGGTTTTTGATACCATTATACAACGAAATGTGCGCTTAAGCGAGGCGCCAAGCTATGGCGAAAGTATTATTAAATACGATGCAAGCAGCAAAGGAGCTGCCAATTACTTAACCTTGGCGAATGAAGTATTAAAGAAAAACAAGGAAATTGCGTAATGGCAAAAGCAACAAAAAAACAAGCCTTAGGCAGAGGGCTATCTGCTTTATTAAAAGATCCGGATAACGATATACGATCGGCTAGCGATAAAAATGCCGATAAGGTGGTGGGTAGTATCGTAGAATTAGATATTGACGCTATTGAGGTAAACCCTTTTCAGCCCCGGTCTAATTTTAACGATGAGGCACTTCGGGAATTGGCCAGTTCAATAAAAGAATTGGGGGTTATTCAACCCATTACTGTTCGGAAAATTGCATTTAACACCTACCAATTAGTTTCCGGAGAACGACGCTATAGAGCATCTAAACTAATTGGATTAGAAAGTATTCCGGCCTATATTCGCATAGCTAACGATCAGGAATCTCTAGAAATGGCTCTTGTTGAAAACATACAACGACAAGATCTGGATCCTATAGAAATTGCGCTGTCCTATCAGCGACTTATTGACGAAATAGAACTTACCCAAGAAAAATTAAGTGACAGGGTTGGCAAAAAACGATCTACCATTACCAATTATTTGCGTTTATTGCGATTAGATCCTATTCTACAAACGGGCATGCGCGATGGCTTTATGAGCATGGGTCATGGCAGGGCGCTAGTCAATATAGATAAAAAGGAAGATCAGCTTGCCCTTTATGAAAAAATAATAGGCGAAAATCTTTCTGTTCGGGAAACCGAAAAATTAGTAAGAGAACATCAGGAAGGTAAAGCCAAACCCAGTGAACCCGTTAAAAAAAGAGCAATTACACCTCCCTATATAGCCTCTAGTATACCTGAATTAACGGAGTACTTGGCTGCCAAAATAGAAGTTAAAGCCACCGCCAATGGCAAAGGAAAAATGACCATAGCTTTCCATTCTGAAGAAGAATTTAAACGCCTTAAAAAATTAATTACGGGTGCATAACAGCCTCATTCTTTTGCTTACTCTTTTCTTTTTTGTTGCACTAGCGAGCGCACAAGAAACAGAAGTGGACACCCAAACCCCAGATTCTGTACGCGTAGATCTAAAAAAAAAAGGAATTGTTATTAACGATTCTGTGCTTTACAAGCGAAAAGAAATCAATCCGCTTGCCCCGAGTAAAGCGGCTTTTTATTCGGCGGTAATTCCCGGATTGGGACAAATTTACAATCGTCGTTATTGGAAAGTACCCATTGTGTACGCTGCGATTGGCACAGGTGTTTATGCATATACATGGAATAACGACCAATATAATCGTTTTCGAGACGCCTTTAAAAGCAGGCAGGCAGGCTTTACCAACGATGAGTTTTTTGATCTAAATGGAGATGGCAATCCGAACGGTTTACCCGATTTTTCGAACGAGGCTTTAGAAAGTGGTCAGGAACGCTTTCAACGAGACAGGGATTTGGCTCTATTAATTACCATAGGACTCTATGTGCTGAATATCGTGGATGCCAATGTAGATGCACATTTAAAACAGTTTAATGTGGATGATAATTTAAGTATGGATTTTAAGCCATTTCTAGATCTTGATCCCATAACGGCCAACCCCACCTACGGTATGGCTTTAATCCTAAAATTTTAATCTAATGAATATTGCCTTATTCGGCTATGGTAAAATGGGTAAAATGATTGCGCAGGTTGCGCAGCAGAGAAACCATACCATAGGCGCCAAAGTAGATGTAGATTCTCCCGAAATTGATTTTAGCAAAATTGATGTGGCCATAGATTTTAGTATGCCTAATGCGGCTTTTGAGAATATCATAAATTGCATCTCAAACGGAGTTCCCGTTATTTCGGGCACCACGGGTTGGCTCAAAGATTATGAGAAAGCTGTTGCCTTTTGTAACGAAAAAGATGGTGCGTTTATCTATGCATCAAACTACAGTTTGGGAGTCAATATTTTCTTTGAATTAAATGTCTATTTGGCTCAAATGATGAAAAATTTAAGTCAGTACGCCATTTCGTTGGAAGAAATTCACCATACCCAAAAATTAGATGCCCCAAGCGGAACCGCAATTACTCTGGCCGAAGATATCATCGCTAATAGCACTTATGAACAATGGAAATTAAACGAAGCATCGGACAAAGAACTGGCCATCGTTTCCAAACGAATCGACTCTGTACCGGGTACACATACCGTTACGTATGAAAGCACAGTAGACAGTATCGAAATAAAACACACCGCACACAACCGAGAGGGATTTGCATTAGGTGCCGTAATCGCAGCGGAATGGATTCTAGGTAAAAAAGGCGTTTTTAGTATGAAAGATGTATTGGGGTTGAAAGCGACAAAGTAATTAGTACAAAGTATTCAGTATTCAGTATTCAGTATGCAGTATTCAGTAGCAAAAAAAAAGAAATTAAAATGTTGCGTTTTAAATTATGAATTTTAAATATAGCGTGAATGCATAAACGAAAATCCAATAATGAAAACGAATTTTTTAAAATAGAAATAAGACATAAAAAGTGAATACTGATATATGTTTTTTTAAACTCAAGACCTTTTACAAATAAAGTGGAATCAAAAAATCAGAAACTCGGAAACCAGAAACAAACTTTCGACATCAGAGCAATAAAAAATTTCTTGAAACTGACTATCCCCGAGGCAAGCCATAGGGGTGTTTCGCCAGTTTCATTTTGGCCTTTAGACCAAAAACCAAAATTTTGTATTTTACCTCACCCGGAACTGCAAAAAGGCAGTTCCGACCTCTCCAAAGGAGAGGTAAATTGGAAACCCCGACCCGAGGGTCGGCGAATCTTTAGATTGAACATTAGATAAAATAAAACCAACAGCAATGAACGGAACGCAATGGATCCTTTTTGTAGTACTTGTACAGGTTATACATTTTTTAGGCACCTGGAAATTATATGTAAAAGCAGGTAGAAAAGCATGGGAAGCGGCTATCCCAGTGTATAATGCTATAGTGTTGATGCAGATTATTAAGCGCCCTAAATGGTGGGTTATTTTACTATTTATACCGATCATCAATTTACTGATGTTTCCCGTAATTTGGGTAGAGACCATACGAAGTTTTGGCAAAAACACCTTAATAGATACATGGTTGGTCATGCTTACTTTAGGATTTTACATCTATTATGTAAACTATGCCTTAGACGTAACACATGTAAAAGATCGGAGTCTACACCCCGGCACAGCCCTAGGAGAATGGGTGAGTTCCATTGTTTTTGCCATTGTAGCGGCCACTTTAGTGCATACCTATTTTATACAGCCTTATGTCATTCCTACACCCTCATTAGAAAAAACCTTGCTTATCGGCGATTTTCTGTTTGTGAGCAAATTTCACTATGGTGCAAGAACGCCGATGACCACAGTGGCCGCTCCTATGGTGCATGACACATTGCCTATACTCCATGTAAAATCGTATCTAAACAAACCCCAACTCCCTTATTTTAGAATTCCGGGATTTAAAAACGTTAAAAAGAACGATATTGTAGTTTTTAGCTGGCCGGCAGATACCGTTAGGCAATTTTTTAAAAGAGAAGAAGGGGTCGTAAAACCTATCGATAAAAAATCGAATTATGTAAAACGATGTGTGGGCACGCCGGGCGACTCCCTTCAGGTCATTAACGGTCGCGTTCATATCAACGGAAAACCTCTTGTACTGTCAGATCGAGCCAAAATACAGTTTGACTATATGGTCTACGGTCAAAATGGGGTTTCCTCTAAAGTATTGCAAGATGCAGGGGTAACCGATTTTACCAGAACCTATATTGCCCAAACCTTGAACCAAGAGCAGCATGTGGCGCTGCAGCAAAACGGATATTATGTATATCCCAATAACAATCAGATTATAATCGTTTCCAATAGTAAAGGCATACGTCCGGATATCATTCAAAAAAACCGTCTGGCACTCAAAGAAATTACCGATCGGAAAAGGGAAGTAACCCTCACGGACGAAATGGCTCAAAAATTAAGAACGGTAGCGGGTATTGACTCCGTAATCCAAACGATAGATCCCGAAGGGCAGGCTGGATACAATTTGTTTCCTCAAAGTGCAAACCACCCGTGGAATTATGACAATATGGGGCCAATTTATCTTCCGGAAGCAGGAAAAACAGTGGCGTTGACTTTAGAAACACTTCCGTTATACAAAAAAATTATAAGGGATTATGAAGGAAATTCTATTTCGGTATCCGGTAACCAAATAAGTATTAATGGCGAGGTTACCAACAGTTACACCTTTAACCAGGATTATTACTGGATGATGGGCGATAACCGGGACCACTCGGAAGATAGCCGGGCGTGGGGTTATGTCCCCGAAAATCATATTGTGGGCACTCCGGTATTTATTTGGATGAGTGTGGATAATTTTAATGACGGTATTAAGAATTGGAAG
Organism: Aurantibrevibacter litoralis; assembly: GCF_034651555.1. Lineage (NCBI taxonomy): Bacteria > Pseudomonadati > Bacteroidota > Flavobacteriia > Flavobacteriales > Flavobacteriaceae > Aurantibrevibacter > Aurantibrevibacter litoralis. Next base: position 248,855 of record NZ_JAYEEQ010000002.1, read on the forward strand.
ATTCGTTGGGATCGTGTTTTTACGACCGTTAATGGAAAAGGCGAACCGGTTTCTTACTTTAAATATTTTCTGATTGTACTGGCAGCCTATTTTGGGTTTGATTATTTTAGGAAGAAACGAAACGCAAAGAAAAGTTGATTTGTGACTTTGAGGAGTTGTGGATTTGGTGATTCGGTGATTCGGTGATTTGCCCCTGGCTCGTCCAAATAAACACATCAACAAATAAACAAATAAACAGTAAAAACTAGAGTTGTGGATTTGTGGATTCGGTGATTTGCCCCTGACTCATCCAAATAAACACATCAACAAATAAACAAATAAACAGTAAAAACTAGAGTTGTGAATTTGTGGATTTGTGGATTCGGTGATTTGGTGATTTGTGGATTCGGTGATTTGCCACTGGCTCATCCAAATAAACTCATCAACAAATAAACGCATAAACACATAAACAGTAGAAACTAGAGTTGTGGATTCGGTGATTCGGTGATTCGGTGATTTGCCCCTGGCTTATCCAAATAAACACATCAACAAATAAACGCATAAACATTAAAAACTAGACCTGTGGATTTGGTGATTCGGTGATTTGCCACTGGCTCATCCAAATAAACACATCAACAAATAAACACATAAACGCATAAACAGTAGAAACTAGAGTTGTGGATTCGGTGATTCGGTGATTCGGTGATTTGCCCCTGACTCATCCAAATAAACGCATCAACAAATAAACAAATAAACACATCAACAATTAAACGAAACAGCAAAGCGTGACCGCCCTACTCCATCCCGGCTACTTTTTAAATATTGCCCATTTTGCAGTAATGGCGCAATATGAGGTACTTTGGGAGGTTTGCGACAATTACCAAAAGCAAACCTACCGTAATCGTTCCTATATTTGTACAGATCGGGGCTTATTTATGATGAACATTCCCATAAAACACATTGGTGGGGCACAAGGAAAACAATCTTACAAAGAAGTGCGGCCCGATAACGACTACCATTGGCAACGACAACATTGGCGAACCCTGCAAACCGCCTACCGAACTTCACCTTTTTTTGAATATTATGAGGACGATATTGCCCCCTTATTTGAGGACACGTTTGATTTTCTTTTGGATTTTAATCTAAAAACACTTCAGGTCATTTGCGATTGTCTTCAGATACCTATGCCCCAAAATAAAACAACGCAATACGAGTTAGTTTTTACTGGCGGATTAGACGCCCGGTATTTCATAAACCCAAAGCAAACCCTTCCTATTCAACAACCCGAATATGTTCAGGTTTTTGGAAGCAAACATGGTTTTATAAAAAACGTAAGTACCCTAGATTTGCTTTTTAATGAAGGCCCCACTGCCGTGCATTATCTACAACAACTAGACCTATCATTTTTACATGCTTAGATTCTTCTTGCATTACGGCATCCATTTTTTAGTGCCCATTGTCATTGGCATCCTGTTTTATACAAAAAAAAGGGGAATGGTAATTCTCATTTTGCTTTCCGGAATTCTTATCGACCTAGATCATTTTCTTGCCACACCTGTTTTTGATGCTACTCGATGTAGCATCGGGTTTCATCCGCTACACAGCTATAGCGCCATTGCTATCTATGTAGCACTCTTTAGCTTTCCCAAAACCCGCATAGTGGGTCTTGCGTTACTAATCCATATTTTGGCCGATTGGGTAGATTGTCGTTTAATGTAAGACGTACTTTACAAGCGTATCGTAGCCATTACAGGAAAATGATCGGATAATTGTATCTTGAAGTTTTTGTGCGCCACAACCTCAAAAGAGCTATCGGTAAGAATAAAATCGATTCTAAAGGGTAACCCTCTAAGATTATAGGTAGATCCAAAACCCGCTCCTCTTTCCAAAAAAGTATCCTTCATGTCCTTTTTTAATATCCTGTACACATTGGAAAATTGAGTTGCGTTAAAATCGCCGCACAGTATAGATTTATAGGGGCTTTTTTTTCGGTGTTCATTAAGAAGCGTAGCCTGTTCGCGTTGTTTGCGAAATGTTTCCAGAATCCTTTTTAACAACTTTTCCGAAGGTTCCCCCGAAATGGAAGCCCTGTTGGGGATAACCTTAAACGATTGAAGGTGCACATTGTATATCCGTATTGTATCTCGTTGATAAACGATATCAGCAAAAATGGCATTGTTACCGGTTTCAGGAAAATCTAGTGATCCTTGGGAAACAATAGGGTATTTAGAGAATATAGCCTGTTGCACTTTTGATTCGTTCTTAAAAATATAATTGACAAAGTGATAGGAGTATTGATCGAAGCGCTTCGCCTCTCTATAATTAAATTCTTGAAAAACAACTACATCCGGGTCTTGTTCCCGAACAAAATGGACTATTTTTTGGGTTACCTCGGCCTCTTCAAGCCGACGGTACCGATCAAAACCCAGTACATTATAACTGAGTACTTTCAGCTCCTTTTGGTTTTCTAAATCCGACTTCTCAAAATTGATCGTATAAAACGAACCCAAGACAAGATAAGTCATAACCAAAGCCACAGCAGAAATAAGAAAATAACGACGTCGCTGCCACACCCAAAACAGCACAAAAAACATATTAAAAAACACCAAAATTGGCACTGTTAAACTAAGTAAAGAAAGTACCAAAAGTGCGTTTAAGGATATATAGGACGCAATACATGCCAGCAACAAAAGGGTTACTAAGATGCAATTAAGCATCAAAATAATGCGGTGTAGCATTTTTTTTACAGCCACCTTGGTTAGTCTTCCTTACCGGCTTTAAACAAAAAATCTTTTTCTGCCTTAGAGAGACTTTCGTAACCCGATTTACTAATCTTATCCAAAATGGAATCTATTTTGCGCTGCCTTGTTTCTTGATCGTAATTTACCGAAGGACCTGCATTTGCTTTTTGCTTTCGGTACACGGTCTTTAAGGGTGCCTTTTTCGCCTCTTTAGGTTTAAACAAGTTGCCCACACTATCTAAAAATCGGGAAAACCCTTCACCTATATCTCTGCCACCCAATAGCTGTCTGGCATAAATATATCCAAAAAATGCAGCTCCTAAATGCGCCAATCGACCTCCTATATTACTTCCGGACGATATTTGTATCAGATCTAACAGTACAAACACAAGTCCTACATGCCATAGCTTTATAGTAAAGAAAAATACCCGAACATCTTGATTGGGAATGTAGGCACATACAAATATAAGCACCGCCGAAACTCCGGCAGACGCACCAATAAGCGCCGTATTTAAGCCTACCAAGGTGGGAAAAATATTGTAACTAAGCATAAATAGGAGTCCCCCAAAAATAATCCCAAGAAAATAGACATTCACAAATCTTCTGGTGCCAAAAAGATTCAAGAATATGCGCGCCGAAAAATACAACATCACCATATTCCAAAGAATATGCCAAAAATCGGCATGGAAAAACGCATAGGTAACTAGAGACCAGGGTTGTTGTATAAAACCAAAGAAATCCTTTGGAAGCTCAAACCATTGTACCAGATAAATACCGCCCAACGCCCCTAGAAGACCATTTACAATAAACACTACAATATTTATCGCAATAAGTTTCTCGGCAATATTCAATTTCGCAAATTGGTATTTTAAATTTCCGGCATCCATGTTAATCCCATCTATTTTTATTAAACTGATTCTTCTTCCAATACCACATCATAATAAATCCGAATAACGCACCACCCACATGTGCAAAATGAGCTATACCGCTTCCAAATAATGAATATCCGGTGACACCGGAGAACAAATCGAGACCAATTAATACGGGTATAAAGTACTTTGCCTTTATGGGAACCGGTAGAAATATAAGAAAAAGTTCACTATTGGGATACGACATCCCGAAAGCAACCAAAATTCCGTAAATAGCACCGGACGCCCCTACGGCAGGTGTGGCATACGAACTTAAAAAATTATCAATAGTACTTTTAGATGCCAAATTATACCATTCCGGACTGTACTTGCCGCTGGCTATAATATCCATAAGTTGCGCCTTGGGCATACCCGCCTGCGTTAAGACTTCTAGTCCTTGATTAAAATAATAATAGTTAACCCCCGTATGGATAAGCGCAGCACCTAATCCGGCAGAAAAATAAAAGAACAGAAATTTATTACGCCCCCATAATTGCTCCAGTGGGGTACCAAATGCCCACAAGGCATACATATTAAAAGCAATGTGCATGAGACCGCCATGCATAAACATATGCGATACTACCTGCCAATATTCAAAATTAGCATTCCCCGGAAACCATAACGAAAACCACTGATACATTTGATCACCATAGAGTGATGTAGCCACAAAGAACAGTACATTTACAATGATCAAATGCTTTACGGCATCGGTTATTCTACCCATCTATAAAAATTTTTTATCAATTTCACTTTCCGTTATGGTAATATAAATGCACTTATTAAACGGACTTACCCTATTTTCTTTACAGGCAAAAAGATCATTTACCAGTGCGGTTTGAGACGCTAGGTCTAAAACCACGCCCGTCTTTACCGCCAAGGATTTACACAAGGCCTTAGAAAGGACATTGGCTTGCAAAAATCCTTCTTCAACCATTTCATCCGATGTATAATCAGAAATTAGTTGCTTTAACACCATTTCCACATTGGGCTCTTGCACATGCAAAGGTAAACCCGTAATTTGGATATGCCCGTCTTTTTGAATATTAAACATAAAACCTATATGCTGCAAACTGTCGTTAATTTCCGATAAAACAGCTATATCGGCCTTGGAAAACGAGAGCAACAAAGGAAATAATAATTGTTGTGATGTCGCCTTAGTAACTGTCATATTATTCAAAAATTTCTCGTAAAGAACCCTTTGGTGCGCTCTATTTTGATCGATAACAAGCATCCCTGAGCGTATGGTAGTTACAATAAATTTTCGGCGCATTTGAAAGGTTTTGGAAACCATGTCCGAAACATCATCGGCAGGTTCAAAAATAGAACCCGTAATGCTATCCGATTCAAAAGTAAGGCTACTAAAATTGGTATTTGCATCTTGTCCCGATTGTAAGCCCTCAAACATCTGCTCCCAGCCTTCTACCTTGCTTGCCTGATATTTAGAACGTGCGGAGCTAAGCGGTGCGCCTTCTTTAAAAGGATTAAATCCGGAATCGACTGAAATTCTGGGAAATGCTGCTTCCTTATTTTTATAGGCATAAGGCGTTTCCAAATTCTGATCTTGCTCAAAATCCAGCGCAGGAGCCACATTAAACTGCCCCAAACTATGCTTTACTGCCGAACGCAAAAGGGCATATAAGGTGTGTTCATCATCAAACTTAATCTCCGTTTTGGTAGGATGTATGTTGATATCGATAGACGAAGGATCTACTTCTAAACAAAGAAAGTATCCCGGATATTTATCTGGCTTAATTAAACCTTCGAAGGCAGCCACCACGGCATGATGTAAATACGGACTTTTAATAAATCGCTGATTTACAAAGAAAAACTGTTCTCCCCTACTCTTTTTGGCAAACTCCGGTTTACAAATGTATCCCGAAATTTTAAGTACTTGAGTATCCTCTTGCACGCGTACCAAACGCTCATTAATTTTCCCGCCAAAAACATGGGCAATTCGTTGTTTAAACACAGTTTTTGGCAAATTATACAGCTCACTACCATTGTGATACAGATAAAAAGCGATGCTAGGATGAGCCAAAGCTACCCGGTGAAACTCGTCTAATATGTGTCGAAATTCTACCTGATTGGATTTTAAAAAATTACGACGCGCAGGAATATTAAAGAAAAGATTTTTTACCGCCATGGAAGTACCCTTAGGGGGTACTACAACGGACTGATCCATGAGTTTACTACCTTCTATTCTAATGCGTGTACCGGTTTCCGAATGTTCCGGCCTTGTTTGCATTTCTACATGCGCTATCGCAGCAATAGACGCCAAGGCCTCGCCCCGAAACCCTTTGGTTCGGAGCTGAAACAAATCTTCTGCATTTTTAATTTTGGAGGTGGCATGGCGCTCAAAACTTAGCCGTGCATCGGTAACACTCATTCCTAAGCCGTCATCTACAACTTGTATAAGTGCTTTTCCACCATCCTTCACAATGAGCTTTATGCATGCGGCTTCCGCATCTATAGCATTTTCTAAAAGCTCCTTAACCACAGAGGCGGGTCTCTGAACCACCTCCCCGGCTGCTATTTGATTTGCAACATGGTCTGGCAAAAGTTGAATGATATCTGCCATTAGCGAAAAGTGAATATAGACAAATCAAAATCTATAATATACAAAACGATAAAAAGTAAAATGAGCAAAATAACCAAGAAACGTACCCGCGCATTGCGATCTCCTTGGTTTCGGAGATCGGACATGGCATTATTAAATTTACCCTTCAACCCTTTAGGGGTTTGTACCGTTGAACGAAATTTATCGAGCTTGTGCTCTATTTTATAGGGGCTTCCGGCACCTTTATCATCGTAGTATCGGGGGGTATAGCCGTATTTTTTATTGGATCTTAATTTTGTAAATTTTCCCATTAAACTCATAAGTTCAAATTTACTGAAAATAGAAAAATTACAAGGCAGATCCACTGCCAAAAATTGTTAACACCCATCAAAAATGGCTATGATAAATTATAAACTGAAATAAAAGCGAGATTAGGAAAGGGAGTTGATGTGCGCCATTTTTATAGCCGTTATAGCTGCTTCGGCACCTTTATTACCGTGCTTTCCACCGCTACGGTCTTTGGCCTGTTGAAGGGTATCATCCGTTAACACGCAGAAAATTACCGGAACATCTAATACCACATTAAGGTCTTTAATGCCCTGAGTGACACCGCTACACACAAAATCGAAATGTTTTGTTTCGCCCTGAATAACACTTCCCACGGCTATAACCGCATCTACATTTTCTGTTTGTATCATTTTTTTAGACCCGTAGACCAACTCAAAACTTCCGGGCACATCCCAACGCAGGATGGCTTCCCGAGTTACACCACAATCTAATAAGGTTTCTAGGGCACCCCGATAGAGCGCTTCGGTAATTTCCGAATTCCATTCGGACACTACAATGCCAAAGCGAAACTTAGCCGGATCGGGGAGTTTTTCCTTATCGTATGCCGATAAATTTTTGGAAGCGGTAGCCATGAGCTATGGTTCTTGGGACAACCCTATAAAAGCATCTATATTGGCCGCCTCGGTAGCGGAAGAAAATTCCTCCTTGATACGCTTAAAATAACCTAACGCCTTCTTTTTTTGGTTTAGCGCTAAGGCGGCAACACCTGCCTTGTGCAAAAACCTAGGGGTTGTAAATCCATTATCACCATGAGCAATGGCCTTCTCGTAATAGCTGAGCGCTTCATTAGGTTGTTCTAATTGCATAAATGCATCTCCGATACCGCCTTTAGCCAATGCGCCCAGAATGATGTCGTCTGACGAAAAATCTTCTAAATGAGAAATAGCTTCTTGATAGTTTTGCATGTTTAAATAGGCCATGCCCGCCGCATAATGGGCCAAATTACTCGTCTTAGTTCCTTTGTACTCAGAAATAATATCTAAAAACCCGTATTTTCCTTCGGCACCTGTTAACGCTAAAGAAAATAAAGAATCTTTTTGCGTGGTACTTTCCAATGCTTCACTAAAATACTGTTGTGGATAATACATTTCGGTGGCAGCTGCACTTTCTTTAGGTTTTAGCACAAACTGTTGATAGCCTAAATAGCCCAAAACCCCTACGGCAATAACGCCTATGATGCCTAAAATATAATTTTGGTTTTTGGAAACCCACTCTTCTGTTTTTGAGGCACTTTGATCCAAGGAACTAAAAACTTCAGCCGTGGTACTATTCTGCTCATCGATCTCTTTCTCTTCAGCTTTACTTTTTGGCTTAAAACCCTTTTTCTTGTATGTGGCCATTATAATTTTTATTAATCGGGCAAAAATAAAGTTTTTATCCAAAACCGAAAGGTAAATTATTCGTTATTTTTCGATATTTTGCACCTTCTTAGCTATAGCACGTAAATTTTGGCACCCCAGCAATGTTTCTTAAAAAATTATCGCTCCTTAATTATAAAAACTTTAGTTCACAAAATTTTGAATTTGAACCCAAAATAAATTGTTTCGTGGGGAATAATGGGGTGGGAAAAACTAATGTCTTAGACGCCATTTACCATCTTTCTTTTGGCAAGAGTTATTTTAATCCTATAGCCACGCAAAATATTAAACACGGCGAAGATTTCTTTTTAATCGATGGTGCTTTTAAAAAGGAAGACCGAGACGAAAACATTGTATGCAGCCTTAAAAAAGGTACAAAAAAAATTATAAAAAGAAATGGGAAGCCCTACGAAAAATTTTCGGACCATATTGGCTTTTTGCCCTTAGTCATTATTTCACCCGCAGATCGGGATCTTATTACAGAAGGAAGTGACACACGACGGAAGTTTATAGACGGAGTGCTCTGCCAATCGGACAACCAATACCTTCAGGAACTTGTAAAATACAATAAAATTCTTTCGCAACGCAATGCCTTACTAAAATATTTCTTTGCCAACCAAACCTTTGACCAAACTACGTTGTCGGTTTATAACGAACAATTACATACCCACGGAATGGCTATTTACAAAAAAAGAGCCTCGTTTCTATCTTCTTTTGTGCCTATTTTTAAAGCACAATACGAAGCTATTTCGGGGCATGGAGAAGCTGTTTCGCTTACCTATGAAAGTCTGTTACAACAGAACGAATTGGCCATCTTGTTAGAAGAAACCTTAGAACGAGATCGATACCTTCAGTACACCACAGCCGGTATCCATAAAGATGACCTGAGTTTTGAAATAGAAGGGTATCCTATAAAAAAATTTGGGAGTCAGGGGCAACAAAAATCTTTTTTAATTGCCCTAAAGTTAGCTCAGTTTTATTTTTTAAAAGAAAAAGCAAAAACAACGCCAATCCTCCTTTTAGATGATATTTTTGACAAGTTAGACGAAAACCGGGTGGCACACATAATAGCACTAGTAGAGAAGGACACTTTTGGTCAAATTTTTATAAGCGATACCCATGCAACACGCACCGAAAATGTGATAAAAAAAACGCATCAATCCTACAAAATTTTTAAACTATAATTTTGTGTGGACAAAAAGCTATACATAGAAAATTTAAAAAAATGAAGCATCCGAACAGGTATAACCAAATTCATAACAATAGCTTAGGATTTTTTTTTGCATCACTAAAAAATCTTCTTTTTGTTGGTTTGTGTTTTAGTTTTACCTCCTGTACAGAAAAAATTAAGGTAGACGATATTGCCACCCTTAATGGGTATTGGGAGATTGAAAAAGTACTTTTTTCCGATGGCACAGACAAAACATATAAAGCCAATACGACCATAGATTATATTGAAGTGGAAGGGCTAAAAGGGTTTAGAAAAAAAGTACAACCCACTTTACACGGCACGTACCATGTTTCTAATGATGCCGAATTTTTCACGATCCTTAAAAAAAAGGATGGTTTTGTATGCGTATACAAAAAAGAGGATACGGAATGGGAGGAACACCTTGTTGCACTTTCGGAAAACCATTTTTCGGTAATAGATCAGCAACAGATTGTATATCGATATAAACGATATCAACCCATAAACATCACAAAGTAATGGCTAAGCGAAAAAATAGTGATCTTTCTTTAAACGATGTCCTAAAAGAGTTTATTCACGAACATAACCTAGAAAAAGGCATGGATAAGGTACATGCCCGGGAGGCTTGGAAAAAATTAATGGGCAACGGCGTAAATACGTATACCACAGAAATTGATTTGCAAAATGATGTGCTTTTTGTGTCTTTATCTTCTTCGGTACTGCGGGAGGAATTGAGCTATGGGAGATCTAAAATTATTGCTATGCTTAATGAAGAATTGGGTAAGGAACTCATAAAAAAATTAGTTTTACGATAAAATAAAAACGGTGCAAATTGCTTTCTATTTTGATTAGACTAAAAGATTAAATCGCAAAAAGCCCTAAAAAACAGGGCTTTTTGCGTTGCGCTAGCGCAATTTTAGTATATTTCCCTTCCTGAAAAATGAAATGCCCCTTCAATGGCTGCGTTTTCGTCGCTATCCGAACCGTGAATGGCATTCTCGGCAATATCGGTAGCGTACAATTTACGGATGGTACCTGCTGCGGCATCAGCCGGATTGGTAGCACCGATTAAGGCTCTAAAATCTTCAACGGCATTGTCTTTTTCAACAATTGCTGCGACAATAGGACCTCTAGTCATAAAATCGACCAACTCACCAAAAAATGGTCTTTCTTTATGTATGGCATAAAATTCTTGCGCATCCCTTCTGCTTAGGCGGGTATACTTCATAGCCACAATCTTAAATCCGGCCGAAGTTATTTTTTCCAATATGGCACCAATATGGCCATTCTCAACGGCATCAGGCTTTATCATGGTAAATGTTCTGTTCGATATCATGTATTCTAATTTTGCGCAAAAATACGCTTTATTCTAAAACTACAAAGGTTTAGTAGTTTTCCTGATAACTTCCTAACACTTCTCCATGATTCCCTATCATTTTAAAGCGCACTTGATTGGTTTTAAAATTGAATTTTACCAGACCAAAACTTTTTTCTGTAACCACATTTCCAATTCTGTACGGGTTGGGTTCCCCGGAATAAGAAGTATAGGTATGCGTAAGGCCGCTACTTGTAAAATCGACCAACGGATACCCTAGATTCGGTATACGTTTTTTTGAAAATTCCGATATGTGCCTATCCCCCGATAAGACAACAACACCCTGCGCTTTGGAACTTGCAATAAGGTGCAACAATCGATCGGTTTCATGCGGAAAATTGCCCCAAGTCTCAAAACCGTGTTCTGCCGACAATACCTGAATACTACTTACAATCACATTAAAATTGGCCTTCGATGAGGTCAACTGATTTTCTAACCATATCCATTGTGTGTCGCCAAGAAGGGTGCCCTCGCCGTAAGTATTGGGCCTGTTCCTTTTTTGCGTTACCGTATCGGGCGTTAGTGCCGTCCTAAAATAGCGCGTATCCAGCACAATCACCTTTATGCTCCCTTGAGCCAAAACATAGTCATGTGCCGCATAAACGCCCTCTTGGGTGCGCCTTGGACTGGCTTCAGGAACATTCATAAAATCTAAAAAAGCATGCTGACTGCCTACTTTTGAAACAAATTCTACCCCACCATCATTTAGCCCGTAATCATGATCATCCCACGTACCAATCACGGGTATTTTTTCTTTAACCCTGCGATATCCGTCAACCCTATTCTGTGCCTCATACATATGCCGTATTTGCGCCATGTTCTCTGTATCTGCGTAGATGATATCACCTCCCCAAATCCAAACATCAGGGTGCGCTGCCAGAATATCATCCCATAATTCGTTCTCCAAGCTTGTCTTATTGCACGAACCAAAAGCCAACGTAAAATCTGATGTAGCATCCTTCGCTTTTATAATAGATTTTGATGACTTACAGGCGTAAACCAAAATCAAAAAACAACAGGCGAAAAGTACATTTTTCATGTTTCCGAATTTTATATGGATCAAAAATACGCATTTGCCATCTAGGGCTATGTTATTAAATTGTATATTTGCCGCCATGAATTTAGAGCATATAAAAGCGGCTAAAGCCTTACTTTCTCAACCGCAAACCATTGTCATAGTACCACATAAAAATCCAGATGGTGACGCCATTGGAGCCACATTGGCGCTGTGGCATTATCTAAAAAAAGGAGGCCATGAAGTGTACGTAATAGCACCCAATGATTTTCCTAAATTTTTAAAATGGATGCCAAGCAGTGAACGGATTTTAAATTTTGAAAAAGAAGCCGATCATGCCAAGAAGTTAATTGAGAAGGCATCGGTAATTTTCACCTTAGATTTTAATCACTTAGGACGCATCGGACAAATGCAGTCGTTACTCGAAAATGCAACGGCGACATTTGTAATGATAGACCATCATCAGGAGCCGGCAGATTATGCGCACATTATGTACACCGATGTAGGTATGAGTTCTACTTGTGAAATGGTCTACAACTTCATTGAATTTTTGGGTGATATGGATACCCTAAGTGCCGAAATCGCTAATTGTCTATTTGCCGGGATACTTACAGATACCGGATCGTTTAAATATAAAACAACTACGAGCAGAACCCATCGTGTGGCTGCGGATCTCATCGATAAAGGTGCAAACAATACCGAGATTCATAATCGAATTTTCGATACCAACACGCCGGATCGCTTACATCTTTTGGGCTGTGCCTTAAAAAATATGGTGATTTTACCGGAATACCGAACAGCCTACATCACCTTGAGTCAGACCGAATTAGATGCCCATAATTTTAAGAAAGGAGATACAGAAGGATTTGTAAACTATGGTCTTACGCTAGATGGTATTCGTTTTGCGGTCATCTTTATCGAAAACAGTGAAGAACGTATTATAAAAATATCTTTTCGATCAGAGGGTGATTTTTCTGTTAATGAATTCGCAAGAGCACATTTTGAAGGGGGTGGCCATGACAATGCCGCAGGAGGTAAAAGTAATCTTTCGTTACAAGAAACTACCGATTATTTCGTTTCACTTCTAGAAAAGTATAAAGCTAAACTTAACGTATGAGGCTCTTAGTTTTAGGATTATTTGTGGTATCGATTTTTGGCTGCACCGGCCCGGAGCCTCGCCGCCCCATAAAGGCTAAAACGGCAAGTTTTATAAAGGAATCTGCCGAACGCAATAAAGCACTTTTAGCCGAGGAAGAACGGTTGATTCAAGAGCTCATTACAAAGGACACCTTACACGAATACAAGGCAAGTAACAGCGGTTCTTGGTACTATTATGAAATGGAAAACACGCAAACCAATTATTACCCAAAAACAGACGATTTGGTTACGCTAACGTACTCCCTGCGTACCTTGCAAAACGAAATTATTTATACTGAAGCCGAGATAGATACCATTCCCTATGTGGTAGACAAAGAAAGTCTTTTTCCCGGTCTACGGTATAGCATAAAATTGCTTAAAGAAAACGAAAAGGCTACATTTCTATTTCCGTCGTCCTTGGCATTCGGCTATCATGGCGATAATGACAAAATTGGTCCAAATCTGCCGCTTAAAGCGACCATAACCATTTTGGATATCACAAAATATAACGACACTATTCAACACTAAATCCCTATAAAAATGAAGTACACCTTTTTAGTAATATATGCCACTACCTTGGCATTAATCGGCTGCAAAACGAGCCAGCATCCTGAACTTGGCGATGGTATCTTCGCCAATATTGAAACCAATAAAGGTGCCATTATTCTTAAATTAGAAAGTGAAAAAACGCCGCTAACTGTCGCTAATTTTGTGGCTCTTGCAGAGGGCAACAATCCTTTTGTAAGCGATACGTACAAATCGAAAAAATATTACGACGGCCTTATTTTTCACAGGGTTATTAAAGATTTTATGATTCAAGGTGGGGATCCCACGGGCACAGGTAGCGGTAATCCGGGTTATAAGTTTAAAGATGAAATTCACGATTCCCTTTCGCACCATAAGGCCGGGATTCTGTCTATGGCCAATGCAGGCCCAACCACCAACGGGAGTCAGTTTTTTATCACACATAAAGAAACCCCGTTTCTCGACGGAAGACATACCGTTTTTGGGGAAGTGGTAGATGGCATGGATGTGGTAGACTCCATAGCCAACGTAAAAATTGGAGAACGAGATAAGCCCATAACCGACGTTGTTATGAATCAGGTACTCATTATACGCAATGGTAAAGAGGCTAAAAAATTTGACGCGGTAAAAATAATGAGCGACTATTTTGCAGAAGAAGAAGCAAAAGCACAAACCTTACAAAAAGCCAAAGATGAATTTTTGGCGGAACTAGCTCAAAATAAATCGCAGGCCGAAACCTTACCCTCTGGTCTTCAACTCTTTTATCTTACAAAAGGGGATGGCGAAAAACCTAAAGTAGGGCAACAAGTACAGGTTTTTTATGCCGGATTTTTGGAGGATGGAACACTTTTCGATAGTAATATCGAAGCGATAGCCACCCAATTTGGCCAGTTTAATCCACAACGGAAAGCCGGCGGGGGTTATGAAGCCATTTCGATGGATTACAGCCCGGAAGCTAGATTGATTGCGGGTTTTAGAGAAGGCCTTTTACAAATGAAAGTGGGCGATAAGGTGCGCCTTTATATCCCTTCCCATTTGGGCTATGGAGCTCAAGGAGCCGGAAATGTAATACCTCCCAATGCCGATTTGGTATTCGATATTGCAATTTCGGGAATTGTGCAATAACACCAATAATAAGAACGTACAGGAGCCCTGATCTTTTACGATACAGGGCTTTTTTTATGCCACAGGGATGTCTGCCAATATTGCCTGCAGCCATGCCCAAAATTTTTGAACCGACGTAATTTGAGCACGCTCATCTGGCGAATGTGCGCCCTTAATGGTAGGACCAAAACTCACCATATCCATTTTAGGATAATGTTTTCCGAGAATACCACACTCCAATCCGGCATGGCACGCTATCACTCTGGGACTTTTAGCATAAAGGCGTTCGTAAGTGGCACTAACTAAGGCCAATATAGGAGATTCAATATTCGGTTGCCACCCCGGATAATCTCCGTCTAAACGAACCTCAAATCCGGCCAACTCAAACGCTGCCACAAGAGCCGCTGCCAAATCCATTTTGGCTGTTGCTACCGAAGAGCGGGCAAGGCACCCTATTTTTATTTTTCCTTTTTTTACAGAAATTCGGGCCAAATTATTTGACGTTTCTACCAAATCCGGAATGGATGCGCTCATGGCGTACACTCCGTTATGTAATGTATACAGTAGCCGAAGTAACTTTTCCTGGGTCCCTAAGCCCATTACTTTTTTTGGAACCGTTTTAGGCTTTAAGTTCATAGACAATGCGGGCTCTTGCACATGTAATTCTGCCTTAATGATAGTTACGAGTTTTTTAAATTCTTTTTCAAAAGACGTTGTCTGTGCTTTGTCTACCACAATCCGCGCATAACTCTCTCTGGGGATGGCATTTCGAAGTCCGCCACCATCAATGCTCGCAATTCGAAGGTTATGCGACAAGGCAAGGTGGTATAATAAGCGATTCATAATTTTATTGGCGTTGCCCAACCCTTTATGAATATCCATACCACTATGACCTCCTTGTAATCCTGCGATATCAATCTCGTAGCCCACTACGGCTCTAGGCAAATCCTTTTCATTATACTCCTTGGTAGCCGTAACATCAATACCGCCGGCACATCCTATTGCAATTTCATCATCTTCTTCTGTATCTAAATTAAGGAGAATTTCACCTTTTAAAAGGTCGGGTTGCAACCCCATGGCACCGGTCATGCCGGTTTCCTCATCTACCGTAAACAAAGCCTCTAAAGGAGGATGCGGAATGGTAGTACTTTCTAATAAAGCCATAATGGCAGCGACCCCCAAGCCATTGTCGGCACCCAAAGTAGTTTCTTTGGCTTTCACCCAATCCCCATCCACATACATAGGGATGCCTTGTGTATCAAAATCAAAATCAGAATCCTTATTCTTTTGATGCACCATGTCTAAATGAGACTGTAGGGTAACGGTTTTGCGGTTTTTCATTCCAGCGGTTCCCGGTTTTCTAATAATGACATTTCCCACATCATCTTTTAAGGTCTCTAGTTTCAAGGACGTACCAAACTCCATTACAAACTGAATAATGCGCTCCTCTTTTTTAGAAGCACGGGGAACGGCATTTAGGTCGGCAAACTTTTGCCAAACTTCTTTAGGTTCCAAATTTTGAATCTGCACACTCATAGAAACTTATTTTAGTTACAAAAATAGGTATTGCGATACGACTATACCCCATATTTCTGTATTTTTGAACCAATGAACCGCAACATTAAAAATGGCATCGCTTTGTCCATTATCCCACAAATTATCGTTGTAAAAACGATAGGTCATTACCCCGAAATTATTGAAAAATACTACAGTACAGGTCTTTATCCATTAGTTTCATTGGCATCGCGAAAGCTTTTAGGATGGGTACCTTTTTCGGTAGGAGATATAGGGTACACCCTATGCACCCTACTTGTCTTGCGTTATTTGGTACAAAAAAGAGGCGATATCCTAAAATGTCCTTTACTGTTTTTACGAAACATGGCAATCGTTTTGTCCTTAGCCTATTTTGCTTTTCATCTGCTTTGGGGGTTTAATTACTACCGGCAACCCATATCAAAAACCATGGGTTTATCTTTGGAGACCACAACCGCCGATCTTACATTTTTAGTGTCGAGGTTGGTTGAAAAAAATAATGAAATTCAGTATCAGCTTATGGCAGACAGTTCCGAAGCTGTACAGATTCCGTATACCAAAAATCAAATTTTTGAAAAGACCATTTCCGGATACTCGCAATTACAACAACAGACCTCTTTTTTAGGCTATGCGGCACCAAGTTTAAAAACATCCCTATATAGCACCGCACTAACCTACATGGGCTATGGTGGCTACCTAAATCCCTTTACGAACGAAGCCCAAGTGAATGGCAAGTTACCCCGTTTACGATTTCCGGTGGTTAGTGCTCATGAAATTGGGCATCAATTGGGATATTCCGCCGAGAATGAAACCAATTTTATTGGCTATTTGGCCACGGAAACCCATACTGACCCATATTTTAAATACGCTGCCTACAACTATGCCTTAAGCTATTGCTTAAGCGAATTAAGAACACGTAATGAAACGGAATTTAATGTCCAATATGCCCTTTTAAATGAAGGTGTAAAGAAAAATTTCCGTGAAATGACCGAATTTTGGCAGGCTTACGACAATCCGCTTGAGCCTGTGTTTAAATCTGTTTTCAACAGCTTTTTGAAAGCCAACAGTCAGCCTGCCGGTATTCGAAGTTACAATCTGGTGGTGCAGCTTCTGATTGCCTATCATAAAAATCACCCCCTATAATGTTAAAAAAACACGATTTACATCCTAAATCTGTGATATATTATATATTTAGCCTTCCATCAACTCTAAAAATACTCGAGAATGAAACATCCCTTTTTACGCAGGCCAGATTGTAGGCCAAGGCATGGATAAGGAAAAGGCATTGCAAATTATATCGTTCAATGCTGCAAAAATATTGGGTATCGATGCCGCCTACGGCAGTTTAGAAGTTGGCAAAAGCGCCACTTTATTTGTGTCTGAAGGTGATGCCTTAGATATGCGAACTAATCAATTAACGCATGCGTTTATCGATGGTCGCCATATTTCCTTAGAAACCCATCAAACCGAACTTTGGAAACGGTATTCCGAAAAATATAAGGGTGAGTAATTATGGTGAAGTGTTCGTGGTTCTCCCTGAATGACAACGCAAGCGTCAAAAATAGAATTAAAAATAGCGCTTTGTAATCCATAATTAATCGTATACAACACAACATTAGAATTAGCCTAATTCCTTTTTGGATTTGACACGTATAATGCTGCGAATAGCGAAATACTCGACACATATTTGTAGCATATTCTATATCAATTCTATTTGTAGTAAAAGAAGCCCATGTACCGCATCTTTTGCTTTATTTTTGTAGCCAATGAATAATGTAAAATACATTAGTAGCGTACAAAACGCTGCAATAAAAAAAACGTTGCTCCTGCAGGAAAAGGCAAGAGAACGCAAAAAAACAGGGCTTTTTGTAGTGGAAGGTGTCCGAGAGGTGCAACTGGCTCTAAAAGGTGGTTACGCCGTGGAGTACGTGTTGTTTCAGAATGAAATTATTTCAGAAGAAGCAGTTTTGTCCTTGTTTCAAAAAGCACATCCTTATACGGAGTGCTTTAGCTTGAGCCGAGACGTCTATCAAAAAATAGCGTACAGAACCACTACAGAAGGGATTATAGCAGTACTTAAAAGTAAAAGCCATACGCTGAGCAGCCTTCAATTAAAAACAGAAAATCCGCTGATTCTAGTTGCGGAAGCACCGGAAAAACCCGGAAATCTGGGCGCACTCCTAAGAACGGCCGATGCCGCAAAACTCGATGCGGTACTGATTGCAAATCCTCGAAGCGATCTTTACAGTCCCAATATTATACGATCTAGCGTGGGCTGCATTTTTACCAATACCATCGCCACAGGAAGTACCGCAGCACTCATTGATTTCCTTATTCAAAAAAACATTTCCATTTTTTGTGCCTCTTTAGACGCTTCAGATATTTACACGGCTACCGATTTTACCAAACCTACGGCAATTGTGGTTGGTACCGAAGCGGATGGATTAACAACCGATTGGCTTACGCATGCTACCCAAAACATTGTGATTCCCATGCAAGGAGAAATAGACTCCATGAATGTTTCGGTGTCCGCAGCAATTCTTATCTTTGAGGCCAAGCGTCAACGAGGATGGCACGGAAAGGATACTGCATAAAGGGAGCCAAAGAATACAATTTGGTTTCTGCTGTTTAGTTTCGTACGTCTACATCGGTAGCCCTTTGAATACCAAAAAATCTATGAGTAGTACCGGCTTATTTTATAGTATCATCGCCATCATAACACTCCAATTTGTGGTAGCATCTATTTTGGATTATCTAAATGCGAAAAAATTTAACGATCCTATTCCGGAAGAGTTAAGGGATGTTTTTGATCCTGAGGAATACAAAAAATCGCAAGCGTATAAGAGTGTTAATTATAAATTTGGACGCCTTACCTCAGGATTCTCCTTTGTCCTTACGCTGGCTTTTTTAATTTTTGGTGGATTTGCTTGGGTAGATACCATGGCTCGTAGTATAACCGATAGCACTATTTTGATTGGACTCATTTTTTTTGGACTCATTTTTTTTGGAAGTGATGTACTTAATACCCCGCTAGCGTACTACCAAACTTTTGTAATTGAAGAACGATTTGGTTTTAACAAAACCACCCGCAAATTATTCTTTATTGATAAACTAAAAAGTTGGTTCATGACCCTACTTGTAGGTGGAGGTCTTTTGGCGGTAATCCTTTGGTTTTTTCAATGGGCAGGTACTCATTTTTGGATCTATGCATGGCTGCTCGTTGCCCTTTTTTCGGTACTTATGAATCTCTTTTACAGCAAGATTATTGTGCCCATGTTTAATAAGCAAACCCCGCTAGAAGAGGGTACTTTAAAGGATAGGATTACCACCTTTGCGCAACAGGTAGGTTTTGAACTTAAAAACATCTTTGTGATTGACGGCTCTAAACGATCTACCAAAGCCAATGCCTATTTTTCAGGATTTGGTCGGGAAAAACGTATCACCCTTTACGACACCTTGATAAACGATTTAGAAGAGGAAGAAATTGTAGCCGTACTTGCCCATGAAGTAGGCCACTATAAACGGCGTCATATTATTTTTAATGTGCTAGCATCTTTAGTCCTTATGGGTTTCACATTCTTTATCTTATCACTTTTTATAAACCATCCTGAAATGTCATTAGCAATTGGTGTAAGCGAGCCTAGTTTTCATGCCGCACTCATTGCCTTTGGCATTTTGTATAGTCCTATTTCTGAAATAACCGGACTGATCATGAACTATTTTTCGCGCAAATTCGAGTATCAGGCAGATAACTTTGCCAAACAAACCTATGGCAGCGAACCCCTCATTGCTTCTCTAAAAAAATTATCCAAAAACAGTTTAAGCAACCTTACCCCCCACCCGGCTTATGTTTTTGCACATTATTCTCACCCACCGCTAAGTGCCAGAATCCGAAATTTAAAGGCATAATTTTTGTTGTTTACCATACCGGAAAGTGCTATTTTAGATGATCATGGAAATGACTGCGACCGACATAGAAAAGGAAAATAAAGCAATTGCCAAGGAATATAAAGAATTGCTTCGGATCAGCTATCAAATGCTCTCGGATGATGATAAAAAACTAATCCGAACCGCCTTTGATATTGCTGTAGATGCCCATAAGAATCAAAGAAGAAAATCGGGCGAAGCATACATTTTTCATCCCATAGGCGTCGCTAAAATTGTGGCCTCCGAAATTGGTCTCGATGCCGTATCTATTGCCGCGGCACTGCTTCATGACGTGGTAGAGGATACCGCATACACACTAGACGATATTGACCGTATTTTTGGGGAAACCATTGCGCGAATTGTTGACGGACTTACCAAAATTGCGCATTTAAACAAGGATATGAACATATCCCAGCAGGCCGAGAATTTTCGGAAAATGCTGCTTACTCTTAATGACGATGTGCGGGTTATTATTATAAAAATAGCAGACCGCTACCACAATATGCTCACCTTAGAGTCCATGCCCGAGCATAAACAAGTTAAGATTGCATCAGAAACCTTATACATATACGCTCCTTTAGCGCACCGAATAGGGTTGTATAACATAAAAACAGAATTAGAAGACCTAAGTCTCAAATATACTGAACCGGAGGTGTATTACGACATTTTAGGCAAAATTGAAGAATCTAAAGAAGAGCAACAGGCCTATATAGAAGCGTTTTCGGGTATTATTAGCAATTCTTTGGATAAGGAAGGGCTTGATTACCTTATAAAGGGACGCATGAAATCTATCTTTTCCATTCGGCGAAAGATGAAGTCACAGAATGTTACTTTTGAAGAAATCTATGACAAATTTGCCATTCGCATCATTTATCGAGCAGACCGCCAAAACGAAAAATTTCTAGCCTGGAAAATTTACTCTATTGTCACCGATCATTTTACCCCAAATCCCGTACGGTTACGAGATTGGATATCCTCTCCAAAATCTACCGGCTATGAAGCCTTGCATATTACCGTTATGGGTCCTAAAGGAAAATGGGTAGAAGTACAGATTCGTAGCGAGCGGATGCACGAAATTGCTGAAAAAGGCTATGCAGCCCATTTTAAATACAAACACGGCGACCAAAAAGAACAAGGTATAGAAGTTTGGCTCAATAGATTACAAGAAGCACTGGAGAATTCCACGGCAAATGCGGTAGATTTTGTAGAAGAGTTTAAACTGAATCTCTATTCCAAGGAGATTTTTGTATTTACGCCAAAAGGCGAACTTAAATCCTTGCCCAAGGGAGCCACGCCGCTCGATTTTGCGTTTAACATCCATACCGAAGTGGGTATCCGTACAAGAGGCGCAAAGGTGAATGGGAAATTAGTCCCCTTAAACACGACCCTAAACAGCGGCGATCAGGTAGAAATTATGACCTCGGAAAGTGCCAAACCTAACCAAAGTTGGTTAGATTATGCCACAACAGCCAGAGCCAGAGCGAAAATTAAATCGTCGCTACGCGAAGAAAAAAAGACAGTAGCCTTAGAAGGCAAAGAGATCCTTCGTAGAAAATTAAAATCTCAAAAAATTACCTTAAACGAGGATAGCATCAATAAAATGGTTGTTTTCTTTAAGCTAAAAACCAGTCTGGATCTTTTTTACCGAGTTGGCATTGGCGCCATAGACAACCAAATGTTAAAGGACTTTACGTCATCGTACAGCAATGCCTTTATCAGTTTCTTCAAAAACAAAATGCGAAGAAATCCTATCCCCGAAGACATCAACAAAGAAGAGATCACCTCTAAATACGATACCCTAGTTTTTGGTAAGGAAGAAGAAAAATTACCCTACAAACCTTCACAATGTTGTAATGCCATTCCCGGCGATGAGGTCTTCGGTTTTGTGAGTATCAATGAAGGAATTAAAATTCATAAAAAAAACTGTCCCAATGCCATTGCATTGCAATCTAACTATGTTTACCGCATTATTTCCGCAAAATGGATCGACTCCAGTCAAGAAGAATTTACGGCAGAAATTCGGCTTAGCGGTATTGATAATTTAGGATTGATAAGCAACGTAACCGAAATAATTTCGGGTCTGATGCATGTAAACATGAGAAACCTTAACTTTAGTACCGATGGCGGCACTTTTACCGGAAAGATTACAGTAGTGGTAAAAAATAACGCTATTCTTAACAAACTTATAGACAACTTAAGGCGTCTTAACGGAATCGACAAAGTCACTAGAATATAAAATTTAGCTGTACCTTTGCCTAGCTATAGTGTATTGTAATTATGAGTACTACCGAAAATCAGGAAATTGTAAAAAATGTATTTACCCAATTTTTGGAGAGTAATGCGCACCGTAAAACGCCGGAACGCTTTGCCATATTACAAGAAATTTATGATAGTGAAGATCATTTTGACATAGAATCGCTCTACATCAAAATGAAAAATAAAAACTACCGAGTAAGTCGCGCAACCCTTTATAATACAGTGGAGTTACTGATGGAATGCAAACTGGTGCGGCGGCATCAATTCGGTAAAAATCAGGCGCAATACGAAAAATCGTATTTCGATCGCCAACACGATCATGTAATTCTTACCGATACAGGTGAAGTCATCGAATTTTGCGACCCCAGAATACAGTCGATAAAAAAAACGATTGAAGAAGTTTTTGATATCAAAATAAATAATCATTCGCTGTACTTTTACGGCACAAAAAATAAAGAAGAAAACCCAACAACAAATCAACCATAATAGAATGACAGTAGATTTACTGCTAGGCCTGCAATGGGGCGACGAAGGAAAAGGAAAAATCGTTGACGTACTTACCAAAAATTTTGATATTATAGCACGCTTTCAAGGCGGTCCCAATGCCGGACATACTTTGGAATTTGATGGCATAAAACATGTGCTGCATACCATCCCTTCCGGTATTTTTCATCCCAATGCCATTAATATTGTAGGAAATGGCGTAGTAATAGACCCCATTGTTTTTAAAAAGGAACTGGACAACCTTCAAAAATTTAATTTAGATCTAAAGTCCAAGCTCTTAATTTCCCGAAAGGCTCATCTTATTCTACCTACCCATCGATTACTCGATGCAGCTTCGGAAGCGGCAAAAGGGAAAGCCAAAATTGGATCTACCTTAAAAGGTATTGGTCCCGCCTATATGGATAAAACAGGGCGTAACGGTATGCGTGTTGGCGATCTTGAGTTTCCCGATTGGGAAGAGCTATACCGGGCACTTGCCGACAAACATGAGGCTATGATTAGTTTCTACAATGTAGACATACAATACGATTTAAAAGAACTGGAAACAGAATTCTATAAGGCTGTGGAAATCTTAAAAAAGCTCACCTTTATAGATAGCGAAGAATACCTCTTTAGGGCACAAGAAGAAGGAAAAAAAATACTGGCAGAAGGCGCCCAAGGGTCTTTATTAGATATTGATTTTGGAACCTATCCGTATGTAACATCATCGAATACTACAGCTGCCGGTGCCTGTACAGGCTTAGGTATTGCCCCCAACAAAATTGGCAAAGTACTTGGTATTTTTAAAGCCTATGCTACCCGTGTGGGTAGTGGTCCATTCCCTACAGAACTCTTTGACGAAGATGGCGCAACAATGGGCAGGGTAGGCAACGAATTTGGATCTACCACCGGAAGACCCCGGCGTTGTGGTTGGCTAGATTTAGTAGCGTTAAAATATGCCGTGCAGATTAATGGCGTTACCGATTTAATAATGATGAAAGCTGACGTACTTAGCGGTTTTGAAAATTTAAAAATATGTACCGCTTACAACTATAAAGGCACAGCCATAACGCATTTACCGTATAATATAGAAGTAGAAAACGTGACCCCTATATACACCGAGATGAAGGGTTGGGCCACAGATCTTACTTCTATGACAACAGCTTCCGAACTCCCCCAAAATTTGCAAAACTATATTCGTTTTTTAGAAACCCATTTAAACGTTCCTATCACTATAGTGTCGGTGGGGCCAGATAGAACCCAAACGATACATAGATAGATTGATAAGGTAGTGCCTGCGAAGGCCATAGGTGAAAAATGTAGCGGTTTTAGCCATATTCATCAACACATAAACCTATAAATTATTGTTTTTAAAGTAGTTACATATTACAGTATGTGTCTATCTTAAAATACCTGTAATGCACTTTGGCAAGAAATCCTAAAACTCTCATAATAGGCAAGGTGCTTCCTTAAAATATGCTATTTTTGGACAAATTTTATATCCTTGAAAAAGATATTCTTATACCTTTCATTTACTTTCTTATCGGGGATTGGCGTTGCGCAAATCGATGTGGGAGGCAAACAAATTAACATTGTATACGGTGCCAATTTTACGAAAGATGAAGCGCAGTATCCCGGTGCATCCATTTTTAGTAAAGACGAAAAACAAGTACAGTTTGAACATCAAGGTGCCGATTTATGGTGCGATATTGCTATTTTCTATCAAAAAGAGAACAAGCTCAGAGCCATAGGAAATATCCGTTTGCAACAAGGAGATTCGGTGCAGATGACCAGTGGAAAAATAGATTATGACGGTAATATAAAATTAGCCAAAGCTTGGGAAAGTGTGGTGCTTCAAAATAAGGACATGACCTTAAAAACAGACACCTTATTTTTTGATCGCGAAAAACAAGAATCATTTTATAACCATTATGGAACCATTGTAGATTCTGCGAACACGCTTACAAGCCGTATTGGGCGCTACTTTATGATCCCGAAAAAATACCAATTTTTAGACAGGGTGCATGTTGAAAATCCGGAATATACCATAGATTCCGAACAATTAGATTATTATCAAACCTCTAAAAACGCCTACATGTACGGCCCTTCTACCATTTTAGGAGAAACTTACAAAATTTATTGTGAACGGGGATTTTACGATACTAAAATTGAACAAGGCTATGGCATAAAAAACACCCGGATTGATTATAATAACCGAATCATTGAGGGCGATAGTGTGTATTTCGATAAAACTACCGAGTTTGCGTCGGCCACCAACAACATCAAAGTAACAGATACGATTAACAAGGGCATCATAAGAGCGCACTACGCTGAAGTGTTCAAGGCCAAAGACTCCGTTTTTGCCACTAAAAGGGCGGTTTCTATAAGTCTGGTCGAAAAAGATTCGCTCTACATGCACGGAGATACTTTAATGATTACAGGCAAACCGGAACAACGTATTCTGCGGGCTTTTCGCAATGCTAAATTTTATAAAACCGATCTAAGCGGCAAGTGCGATTCCATTCACTTCAATCAAAAAACAGGAGTTACCCAACTGATAACAAGGCCCGTGATTTGGAATGGCGAAAATCAAATGACCGGAGACAGCATACATCTATTATCCAATTTAGAAACCGAAAAATTAGATTCCTTAAAAGTGTTGAACAATGCGTTTATCATTTCCTTAGATTCTATCAGCAAAACAGGGTATAATCAGGCCAAAGGCAAAGACTTGTTTGGCAAGTTCATTGAGAATGAATTACAAATCATTCATTTAATTAAAAATACCGAGGTTATTTATTATATGTACAACGATAAAAATGAACTTATTGGTATCGATAAAACGATTTGCAGTGCCATAGAAATGACTCTAGACAAAAACGAAATAGAAACCATAACCTTCATCACGAATCCCGATGGCGATGTGTTTCCCGAAACAGAATTACCGGAAAATAGCCGCAAATTAAAAGGGTTTATTTGGCGAGGTGATGAGCGTATATACACCAAAGACGCTATTTTTGATGACGATGACAACAATATAGTGCTGCCCGTCATCAGAGGCATAGAAAATCCGATAGATATTGATGCCGAGGAGCAAGAACGCTCCAAAAACGAAGGCGATCCCGTAAATGGTATTCCCAAAGCCAATGCGCAAGCAGCACGGCCAAATGAAACGAAAGGCGCTTCTAAAAAAACGCAACCGTAACCATGATAAGCGCAGACTTTTTTACCTATCAAACCCAAACATCGCCCTATCCATTGGGCATGGAGGTTGCTCGTGCCAAAGGCAGTTATGTTTATGACACTGAGGGTAAAGCACACTTAGATTTTGTAGCCGGCGTATCTGTGTGCAGTTTAGGGCATGGGCATCCCAAGGTAAAGAAAGCCATTACAAAACAAGTTTCTAAATACATGCATGTCATGGTTTATGGGGAGTACATACAAAAACCAGCCGTGCAATTTGCAAAACTATTGGCAAGTATGTTACCTGCCCCATTAGAAACCACTTATTTGGTAAATAGTGGCACCGAAGCCATGGAAGGTGCCTTAAAATTAGCCAGAAGATATACCGGACGCACACAATTTATTGCAGCGCACAATGCGTATCATGGCAACACTATGGGGAGCCTAAGCATTATGGGATACGAAGAGCGCAAAGGCGCCTTTAGACCCTTAATACCGGATGTATCATTTATTCGTTTTAATGAAGAACAAGACCTTACTAAAATCACGGAAAGTACCGCTGCCGTAATACTAGAAACCATACAGGGTGGGGCAGGATTTATACTTCCCATAGACGGGTACTTAAAAAAAGTTAGGGCGCGTTGTAATGCAGTGGGTGCCCTTCTTATTTTAGATGAAATTCAACCCGGTTTTGGTCGTACTGGAAAACTTTTTGCTTTTCAGCATTATGATTGTGTCCCCGATATTTTGGTGATGGGAAAGGGTATGGCATCCGGGCTACCGGTGGGTGCATTTACCGCCTCTTACGGACTCATGCAGAGCCTACAAAGCCACCCGAAACTGGGTCATATAACTACTTTTGGAGGAAATCCGGTCATTGCGGCTGCCAGCCTGGCCACACTTAAAGTCCTTTCTAAGAAAAAAATCATAGCCAACACCTTAAAGAAAGAGGCGCTTTTTAGACACACATTGCAACACCCCAGTATTAAGGAAATACGTGGTAAGGGGCTTATGTTGGCACTAATCTTTGAAAATTCTGAAATAGCCAATGAATTGGTGATGCGTTGTACTAAAAAGGGATTAATTCTTTTTTGGTTGTTATTTGAGCCCAAAGCCGTCAGGATATCGCCACCTTTGACGATTTCTAAAGATGAAATTTTAAAAGGATGTGCTTTAATTTTGGAAGCGCTAAACGAAATAGAACAATAATTTGTTGACTACTATGTTAATAATATTGCACAAAACCGACTTTAAGAGTAGCTGTAATAGATTATTTTTAGACACAAAGTTTAACCAAAACCTTGCTTATGGCGTTAGATCCTAACGAAAACCCAACTCCCCCCATAGTAAAGTTTGAATCTATGTTGAAGACCAATGATGTCTATTTCTTTGATGCCGAAGATTTTGAAGATATCATACATTACTATCTGAATAACGGAAAGATTGCCTTAGCTAAAAAAGCCATCAAAATTGCCTTAGAACAACATCCTAATGCCACCGAATTAAAATTATTGGATGTAGAAGTACTGGTCTTTGAAAATAATTTTGAGATCGCAGAACAAATGCTGGATAGTCTAGAATTGGTAGACGGCAACAATGAAGAAATTTATATTCAACGGGCCAATATCTATTCTAAAAAAGATGATCACGATTCGGCAATAGCGCTTCTAAAAAGAGCCTTAGAACTCAGTGATGACGTGTTCGACATCCACTCCTTATTGGGCATGGAGTACCTCTTTCTCGATAATTTTGAAAAAGCCAAAGAACATTTTATACAGTGTGTTTCCTTTGATGAACAAGATTACTCCTCATTGTACAATGTCATCTATTGTTTTGAATTTTTAGAAGATTATGAGGGTGCTATTGCGTATCTCAATGATTACTTGGAACGTAATCCCTATTGCGAGGTGGCTTGGCACCAATTGGGTAAAATGTTCTACTCACAAAAAATGTACACAGAAGCCTTAGCTGCCTTTGATTTTGCCATTATAAGCGATGATACGTTTATTGGAGCTTATTTAGAAAAAGGCAAGGTTTTAGAAAAATTAGGTCGATACAACGAGGCCATAGAGAATTACGAAACCACCATACAACTAGAAGACCCTACCTCTTATGCGTATTTGCGTATGGCCAAATGTCATGAAAAATTGAGAAACGACGACTTAGCCAAACACTTTTACTATCAAACGGTGCATGAAGACCCCTTGTTAGATAAAGGTTGGCTGGCTATAACGGACTTTTATTACCGTAGAGAAAGCTATAAGAAAGCTCTGTACTATATCAACAAAGCCATTAATATTGATGGGGAAAACCCGCTCTATTGGAAAAAATGTGGAAAAATCCATTTTGCGCTCAATAATTTTGATGAAGCAGATTACGCCTACAAACAATGTGTGGAACTTGGCAATTACGATTTAGATGTTTGGTTTTATTGGGCTGATGTAGCCGTACAGAATAAAGATGTGGAAACAGCCATACAAATTTTAAAACAAGGGGGCGAATTTTACCCCGAAAAGGCCGAAATACAATATAAAATGGCAGGATTGTACCTGTACAGTAATGACCTGCCAAGAGGCCAATACAGATTGATTAAGGCGCTGAAGTTAGATTTTGATAAGCACCATATTTTTGAGGATGAATTTCCGCAATTTGCAAAGACTGTTTGGGCTAAAAATTTAATTTCGGATGTTAAAAAGGCTTCGCAATAAAAACGCTACTTTTGCCTTTTTAGCCTATTTATGACCCACAACAGAAATCTTCTAAATTATATTGTCATTGGTCTCAAAGGAATTGCCATGGGCGCGGCAGATGTTGTTCCCGGTGTGTCCGGTGGCACCATTGCCTTTATTTCGGGAATTTACGAGGAACTAATTACCTCCATAAACAACGTCAACCTAAACCTTCTTACCACGTTTCGCAAAAAAGGATTTAAGGCTTTTTGGAACCAACTTAACGGCAGCTTTTTAGTGGCTTTGTTCGGAGGTGTTTTCCTAAGTCTCTTTTCGTTGGCAACCGCGGTAAGCTGGCTTTTAGAGCATCAACCTATTTTATTATGGTCGTTCTTTTTTGGTCTTGTTGTAGCCAGTGTCTTTAGCGTAGCAAAAGCAATAGAAAGGTGGCATATCGCTTCCATAATTGCAGGTGTTCTAGGTGCCATCATAGCCTATTACATAACCACCTTGCCCCCAAATGAAAATAGCAACCATTTGCTATTTCTATTTTTTTCCGGAGCTTTGGCCGTATGTGCTATGATTTTACCCGGAATTTCAGGGGCTTTTATTTTGGTTCTTTTAGGCTCTTATAAAACCATATTGGATGCCGTTCACGAACGCGATTTTAAAATAATAATTACCGTGGCACTAGGTGCCGTATTTGGACTATTGAGTTTTGCCAAACTCCTAAAATGGATGTTTAGCAATTACAAAAATTTAACGCTGGCCCTGCTTACCGGTTTTATAGTAGGATCGCTTGCCAAAATATGGCCTTGGAAAAAAGTGCTAGAAACCAAGATTATTAATACAAAAGTAATACCGCTTAAAGAGGAGAATATTGCACCATGGAGCTATCAAGGGGATAACCAATTGGTATGGGCTATCTTATTAGCTATTATGGGTTTTGCCCTTATTTTCATCTTGGAAAAAGTCGCTTCAAAAAAATAAATTGCCTTACGCATGACTGCTCCCCGAACTTTTACCGACAAAGTATTCCTTTTACTCAAAGGATTAGCTATGGGAGCGGCGAACAAAGTTCCCGGAGTTTCGGGGGGCATTGTTGCTTTTGTGGGCGGATTTTATGAGGAATTTATCTATTCCCTTCAAAAGATTAACCTTAAAGCGCTAAAACTAATCCTCAACGGCAGATTCAAAAGTGCCTCTCGGTATGTGAATGGCCAATTCTTGTCGTTACTAATTACAGGCATGCTTTTAAGCTATTTCAGCGTTTCAAAATTATTAGATTTTTTCCTTGAAAAAAAAGAACTCTTTGTGTGGGCCGCCTTTTTCGGGATGATTTTAGGTTCTATTTACTTTATTGCCAAAGATTTTAACGAGTGGAACAAAAAAACAGTTTTTGCCGGATTGTTAGGCTTACTTGTGGGTGTTTCCATAAGTTTTTTAAGTCCCGCCAAAGAAAATGACAACCTCATTTTTATCTTTTTCTGTGGAATGATTAGTGTTTCGGGCATGACCTTACCCGGATTATCCGGCTCTTTTATCCTTATTTTACTTGGTAATTATGTGTTGCTTTTGGTAGATTCGGTAAATGCACTTTACGAAACGCTAGGGGCTGTTGCCAGAGGCGATTTTGCATTCTTGGAAGATGAAAGACGCATCCAATTTTTAAAGATATTGGCGGTATTTACTGCGGGTTCTGCTGCGGGATTGGTAAGCCTATCGCATGTATTGAGTTACGTCCTAAAAAGGTTTCAGCATACTACTACTGCAGTAATTATCGGATTTATAACAGGTTCTTTAGGGGTGGTATGGCCTTGGAAAAATACGATTTACAAGATAGATGACAAAGGTGGCTTACTTTTAGATTCTAACGGGGATCCTATCATTCAAAATTACGAACGCTATTTACCCAATTTTGCAAGTTTGGAGTCGTGGACTGCTATTTTCTTTATTTTTATCGGCATTAGTATTTTATTAGGACTAGAATGGTATGGCAAAAACAGAAAATGAACCCTTTGTATTTGGTCTTCTAGGAAGGAATATTTCGTATTCCTTTTCTAAAGCGTATTTTACCCAAAAATTTCAAGATATGGGCCTCGCGTCACATTCGTATGTGAATTTTGATCTTCCGAAAATTGAAAGTTTTGCAGACATACTACACCAAGACAAGCATATAAAAGGCCTTAATGTAACTATTCCCTATAAAGAAGCCATTATACCATTCTTAGACGATTTAGATGAAAAAGCGAAAAAAATAGGCGCTGTAAATACCATAAAACTGAAAGACGGTACTCTCATTGGCTACAATACGGATAGTTACGGATTTGAAAAATCGTTGGTGCCTCTGCTAAAACCCCATCATAAAAAAGCACTTATTTTAGGCACCGGTGGCGCCTCGAAAGCCGTGGCCTACGTTTTTGAAACACTAGAGATCCCTTATGTATTTGTGTCTAGAAATGCAAGTACTCAGTGCATAACCTATGATGCTCTTGATAAAAACATCATGGAAACGCACACTATTATTGTAAATTGCACACCATTAGGTACGTATCCTAATATTGAAGACAAACCAGAAATTCCGTACGCCTTTATTTCAGAATCGCACCTGCTTTTCGATCTTATTTACAATCCGGAAAAAACCGCTTTTTTAAACGAAGGAGTGCAACGGGGTGCAGTCATTTGCAATGGTTTAAAAATGCTGCAACTGCAGGCCGAAAAAGCCTGGGATATCTGGAATTCTTAAACAGAGCGTAACGTTTAAAATGTGCCCCTAAAAGGTAGTACGCTTTAGCAAGTCCAAATCCAAAATAAGTTTCCTTATCTTTGTAACGACCACTGTTGCCCTCCCCACTAAAAAATGGGTACGCAACGCACTAAAACATGATACAATGTTGGAAGAAAAAGAAGATAAGCCGCAAGAAAAGGCTGTAACAGAAGAAAGTGTACAAACCAAAGATGCAACACAACCTATAGAAAAAAAGGAGCAAGACCAAGTTGTAGACAATGCGACCTCATCGTCGAAAATAGTCGATGTGGAAAGCGATTCTAACGCCTATTCTAACACTCCTCCTACCGATTCTTCTTTAGAAACGCAGTCAGATAGCGCACACAGTGCCGCTTCCGATACCAATCCTACTTTAGCCGCAACCCCTGAAAATCATGAAAAGGAAATTGAGGAAAACGGATTGAACGAAATTGAGGATTCCAATGCAGAAGATGCAGAAGACGAGGATAATCAGCACCGCCATCGCATTCCGGTGCTAGACTATCATGCCATGCCCATGTGTAATTTAGTCGGTGAACTGCAGCGTTTGGTGAAAAATGAGAAGATTCAAGCCATAAAAAAACATGTAGAAGATATCAAATCTGAATTCGATCTAAAGTTTCAAGATTTTTTAGAGCAAAAAAAAGAAGAGTTTATTGCGAGTGGTGGTAATGAAATCGATTTTAAATACAACTCGGTTGACAAACGACAATTCAATGAAGTATATGCGGAATACAGAGAAAAACGCAACCAGTACCACCGGAATCTGGAGCAATCGCTAAAAAGCAATTTAAGCAACCGTCTGGCACTTATCGAAGAATTAAAAAGCCTTATTAATGTAGAAGAAGATATAAATACCACCTACAAAAGCTTTAAGACCATTCAGGAAAAGTGGCGCAGTGCAGGGCCCATACCCCGAAATAATTACAATGATGTGTGGCGCACGTACCACCATCATGTCGAAATTTTTTACGATTTTCTTCACCTAAACAGAGAACTTCGCGATCTAGATTTTAAACACAATTTAGAGGAAAAAGAAAAAATTGTACTTAGGGCAGAGGCCTTGGCTACCGAAGAAGACCTTTCGAAGGCATTTAGAGAATTGCAGACATTACATAAGATTTGGAAGGAAGATATAGGACCGGTAGATCAAGAACATCGTGAGGCCATTTGGCAACGATTTAGTAAGGCAACTCGCGTTTTGCATTTGAGGAAACAGGAGGAGGTTAAGGAATTGGAAAAGGTTTTTGAGCAAAATCTTGAAAAGAAAAGAGAAATTATTAACGCAATTGAAGCAATTGCGACACATGTTGCAAATGACCATAAAACACTACAGCAACAAATAAAAAAGGTGGAGGCCTTACGCGAGCAGTTTTTTAATGCAGGGAAAGTGCCCCAGAAAGTAAATGAAAAAACATGGAAATCCTTTAAGGAAGCTATACGTGCCTTTAACCACAAAAAAAACGCGTTCTATAAAAACCTCAAAAAAGACCAGCAAGATAATTTAGAACAGAAACAAGCTTTAGTACAACTTGCTTTATCCTTAAAAGACAGCGAAGATTTTAGCAGTGCCACACCAGAAATGAAACGCATACAGGACGAATGGAAAAAGATTGGCCATGTTCCCCGAAAATACTCCGATAAGATTTGGAAAGAGTTTAAATCGGCCTGCAATCATTATTTTAATCGGTTACACGCCACAAAAAATGAGTCTCAAAAGGAAGAATCGGATAATTACGAACGTAAAAATGCCTGTTTGGAAAAGTTAAAGGCATTTGCACCAAGCGGTGATACGAAAAAAGACATAGCCGAATTAAAGACCATCATCAACGCGTGGAAATCTTTAGGTAGAGTTCCTTTTCATCAAAAAAACATTAATTCCAAGTTTGATACCATACTCGATGGCATCTTTAAAAAATTAAAAGTAGGCAAACAAGAAGCCGAGCTTTTAAAATATGGAAATAAAATTCAGCAATTGGCACAAAAAGAAGACGGTAATTCTATTGCCAATGAACGCCATTTTATTCGCAAAAAAATTGATGAAAGTAAGGCCGAAATTCGGCAATTGGAAAACAATCTACAGTTTTTTGCCAACGCCTCTACAGACAGTCCCATTGTGCAGGAAGTGATTAAAAATATCGAAAATCATAAAGAAGCCTTAGATACTTGGAAAGCAAAACTTAAGAAACTAAACATTCTTGAGAACGATTTGATAAGAGCCAGTGATGAGGAGGCCACCACTGAGAAAAACGATGAAACATCCTAAACATTCCATACCAAGCTAAAAAAAAATCCGGGAACAACCCCGGATTTTAACGCACTAATACAACTAAGATGTTAGGTTTAACGCAAGCGATCCGCAGATTTTACGAGATCCTCATCCTGCTTTATAGCCCTATTGGCAAGGACTAAAAAAACGATAGAAACTACAGGAATCAGCATCCCAATACCCTTCTCAGAAACCACAGTCTCTCCAGATAAATTTAGCGATCGGTACACGAAAAATCCTAAAATAAAAAGATTTACAATGAGATTAACACGGTTAATCACAAATTGATTTTTTCTGTTTTTAAATCCTAAAATAGCAACCAATGCCAGCACCGCTGTCGCATAGAACGCAACAGAAATGAGCACCTCTTTTTGGGAAAATATTTCATTTCCGGAAGCATCATACCAAAGATGAAGCCAAAACGGCAAAACGGCACCCAACACTATTACAACTACCAAATATAACGTTTGTATTCTCTGAATCATTGTCCTTTTCACTCTTGAGAATACAAAAATAAGGTCTTTTTAAAATTTCACGATCAAATATTGAAAATATTTTGTAATTTCGCAGCATTATTAGTTTAGCACTTACCTAAAGAGGGAAGCTTTCCCGAATAATACACAAGTAAGAACACCT
This sequence comes from Aurantibrevibacter litoralis, assembly GCF_034651555.1. Classification (NCBI taxonomy): domain Bacteria; kingdom Pseudomonadati; phylum Bacteroidota; class Flavobacteriia; order Flavobacteriales; family Flavobacteriaceae; genus Aurantibrevibacter; species Aurantibrevibacter litoralis. The sequence goes on from NZ_JAYEEQ010000002.1 coordinate 282,814, forward strand.
TCAGATTTACGATACAAGTATAACTTATTCAAGACTTAATGTTTGAGATTTCAGATTTAAAATCAAAAAAGCTACCTGAGCTTCAGGAAATAGCGCAAAAATTAAATGTACCTAAGTACAAAACCATAAAAAAAATGGATTTGGTCTATCAAATTCTCGATCTTCAGGCTGCAAGCCCAAAAATCGTAGAACACAAAATAGCCCCGGAAACTGCGGCCGTAGCAAAGGAAATACATCCGAAACAGGATAACGTTCAGAACAAATCCAAGCGATCTAGAATTGTGACTGAAAAAAAAGATAACAAGCCTAATCCGAATGCCACTAAACAGCCTTCAGCGCAAGTAGATACCAAAGACCCGGAAACAAAAATAGAAAAAACAGCAACGCCATTAGAAAGTGATACCAAAAGGCCGGTGTTTAATACAACCCCTAAGAACCAAAAAGAACATCCTAAACAAACTGCGCCCCAACACAAGAACCCGAACCAAAAAAAGACTTTTCCACATCAAAAAAACAATGTGGACAAGAATAACAGCAATTTCGATAAGGACCTAAAAAATAAATACAAAGAACCGGAATTTGAGTTTGACAGTATTATTGAAAGTGAAGGCGTGCTCGATATTATGCAAGATGGCTACGGTTTTTTACGCTCATCCGATTACAACTACCTTTCCTCTCCAGACGACATTTATGTGTCGCAATCTCAAATAAGACTGTTTGGGCTAAAAACTGGAGACACCGTTCTAGGCAATGTGCGACCGCCAAAGGAAGGTGAAAAATATTTCCCCTTAATAAAGGTGAACAAAATTAACGGATTAAGCCCGCAAGTTGTACGCGATAGGGTCTCTTTTGAGCACTTAACCCCCTTATTCCCTAAGGAAAAATTTAGATTAGCAGAACGGCAAAGCACCATTTCCACGCGTATTATCGATTTGTTTTCGCCTATTGGAAAAGGGCAACGGGGCATGATCGTGGCACAACCCAAAACGGGGAAGACTATGCTTTTAAAGGATATTGCAAACGGCATTGCCGCCAATCATCCAGAAGTGTACCAAATTATTTTATTGATTGATGAACGTCCGGAAGAGGTTACCGACATGCAACGCAATGTGCGTGGTGAAGTGGTAGCATCTACCTTTGACAAAGAAGCTACAGAACATGTTCGGGTGGCGAATATTGTCTTGGAAAAGGCAAAACGTTTGGTAGAATGTGGACACGATGTGGTAATTCTCCTAGATTCTATAACCCGTTTGGCCAGAGCCTACAACACGGTACAACCAGCGTCGGGAAAAGTATTAAGTGGTGGAGTAGATGCCAATGCGCTACACAAACCAAAACGATTTTTTGGGGCGGCTCGAAACATTGAAAATGGCGGTTCCTTATCCATTATAGCCACAGCACTTACAGAAACCGGCTCTAAAATGGATGAAGTTATCTTTGAAGAATTTAAGGGAACCGGAAATATGGAATTGCAGTTAGATCGAAAAATATCGAACCGAAGAATTTTCCCGGCAATCGACCTAACCTCATCCAGCACTCGTAGAGATGATCTTTTATTAGATGAAAACACCTTACAACGCATGTGGATTCTTCGCAAGTATTTGGCCGATATGAACCCGGTTGAAGCCATGGAATTTATTGAACAACGCATAAAACAAACTAAGAATAACGAAGAATTCTTGATGACTATGAATCAATAGACCTATCACGGATAACACCAATTATAGCGAAGCCCCATTTATGCCAATGCATTTTTGGGGCTTTTTGTAGTACTAAACGGAAACAATACGATGCGCTGTCTTCCCAATTTTTAGGAGTACTCCTTATTCCAAGGTGTTGCTCTTTTTTGTAGCACGGTGTTTAAAATTAGTACGCTTACCCATTATTCATTTTGACTAGATTTCTTTAATTTTTACCCTAGCCTAAAGGCTTAATCGAAGCAATCTTCATTACTTCCTTCAGGATGGAGAAAACTAATGAAGATTTTAGTATGGAATAAGTACTCCATAATTAAAATGCACAACGGGTTACTTTTATATGATTTTGGTAACCTACGTACCTGTAATACATTTCACGTTTGCCAATACCTAAAGGCGAATGGTAGCACAACCCAATGAATGTATAGACATCAACGAAAACGACTAGAATCAAAAAAAAATGAATAAAAAAACCGTTCATCATTAGAAGAACGGTTCTATATTATACAAAAGCCTAACGTGCTTATAAAGCAGCTATTTTCTTTGCTAATTTACTTTTAAGGTTAGAGGCCTTATTGGCATGAATAATATTACGTTTAGCCAATTTATCTATCATACTTACCACAGTAGGAAAAAGTGTCTCGGCTGCTTTCTTATCTTCTTCCGATCGCAATCTTTTAATTGCATTACGGGTGGTTTTGTGCTGATATCTATTTCTTAGACGCACTGCTTCGTTTCTACGGATTCTTTTTAATGCCGACTTATGATTTGCCATTTTTACCTGTTTGTTACGTTTATGTGGCGTAATGCCTCCTTATTTTTTTGTAGCCCGTAGGGGAATCGAACCCCTGTTACCAGGATGAAAACCTGGCGTCCTAACCCCTAGACGAACGGGCCTAATTTACTTCGATTTTTAATTAAGATACTGAACTATATTCAATAAAATTAATCCTGAAATTTCAGTAACCCATTAAACCTTGTAGTCCGTAGGGGAATCGAACCCCTGTTACCAGGATGAAAACCTGGCGTCCTAACCCCTAGACGAACGGACCGTAAGCCTGCATAAATGCGGATGCAAAAATACAATTATTTTTAACTATCGCAACACCTATATCTTATTTTTTACTTCTTTTAATAGGCCTTCGCAAAGAGCACTCTGCCCAATGACGGTTTTCCGGTAACCATGCAGTTTCCCATTTCACTTTTACGATCTATAGGAATGCATCGGATGGTGGCCTTGGTTTCGTCCTTTATTCTGAGTTCTGTGGCCGCCGTACCATCCCAATGCGCCGCTATAAAGCCTCCTTTTTGAGCCAATACCTCTTGAAATTCGTCATACGTATTTACTTCAGTAATATGATTTTCCCTATATTCAAAGGCTTTTTTGTACAAATTTTGTTGTATATCTTCCAGTAAAAATTCAATTTTAGCCACCACATCGCTGTTTGCTACCGTTTCCTTTGTAAGGGTATCTCTACGGGCAATTTCAAAAGTGCCATTATCCAAATCTCTTTGGCCAATGGCCAAGCGCACTGGAACACCCTTTAGTTCATACTCGTTAAATTTAAACCCGGGTTTGTGGGTGTCCCGTGTATCATATTTCACAGAAATCCCTTTAGAGCGCAACTCCTTAACCAACGGGTGTACCGTTTCAGAAATTTCATCTAATTGTGATTCTCCCTTATAAATGGGGACAATTACCACTTGTATCGGTGCTAATTTAGGTGGAAGCACTAGGCCATTATCATCGCTATGTGTCATTACCAAAGCGCCCATGAGCCGGGTAGAAACACCCCAAGAAGTAGCCCACACATACTCCTGTATACCTTCTCTGGAAGCAAATTTAACATCAAAGGCTTTGGCAAAGTTTTGTCCTAAAAAATGAGACGTTCCTGCTTGAAGTGCTTTTCCGTCCTGCATCAATGCCTCAATACAATAGGTTTCCAATGCACCCGCAAAACGCTCGCTGGCTGTTTTTGTTCCTTTAATGACGGGTACTCCCATAAATTGTTCTACAAAATCTGCATACACATGCATCATTTGTTCGGCCTCGGCTATAGCCTCCTTTTCTGTTTCATGAGCAGTATGTCCTTCTTGCCATAAAAATTCTGAGGTTCTCAAAAAAAGGCGTGTTCGCATTTCCCAGCGCACTACATTGCACCATTGATTAATAAGCAGTGGCAAGTCTCTATATGATTGTATCCATTTTCTATAGGTATCCCAAATAATGGTTTCTGATGTGGGTCGCACAATAAGTTCTTCTTCCAGTTTTGCCTCCGGATCTACTATAATCCCAGTACCATCTTCGGCGTTCTTTAATCGGTAATGCGTAACCACAGCGCACTCCTTAGCAAAACCCGCTACGTGGCTAGCTTCCTTACTAAAATAAGACTTTGGAATAAACAACGGAAAATATGCATTCTCATGTCCCGTTTCCTTAAACATGGTGTCTAATTGCTGCTGCATTTTCTCCCAAATCGCAAATCCGTAAGGTTTTATAACCATGCACCCCCGAACGCCGGAATTTTCAGCCAAATCGGCTTTTACTACCAATTCATTATACCATTTAGAATAATCTTCGCTTCGCTTCGTTAAATTTTTACTCATGTATTGTTAGTTTGGCATAAAACTTGTAATTTACTAAGTGTGAAATTAGTTGGGCAAAACTAACTATTTTTACAACGTGCAACAATAAAAATGAAGACGATGATACATTCCCTGCCCCTCTTTAAAAGAACCACAATTTTGATGCTATTGATATCGGTTACCTTTCTGGTTTCTTGTGGTTCCTACCAACAAGCATCCTATTATGATAATGATGGCATTTATGCCTCGGAATCCAGACGGGTTGAAGTGAACCGACCTGCAAATACATATGGGCAACGAAAAGCACAGGAGAATAATGCCTATACCGACTATTTCGCCCAAAAAGCTACTGAATTTGAGGGTATTTTAGAAAGTGAAATCTTTACGGATGTAGATGACTATTTTAGTGGTTCAGATCGTGATAGTCTCCAGGTGGCAGAACAAGGTAATTATTTTGAAAATTATAATGATTATAACGGTCAGGCCGGATGGGGAGACAATCCTACCAATGTGTCTATCAATTTTTATGAAAATCCCGGTTTTGGCTTCTACGGCTTTGGAAATCCTTGGTTGTGGGGAGGTTATGGATTTGGATACGGAGGGTTTGGCTTTGCAAATCCATGGCTTTGGGGAGGTTATGGCTTAGGATACGGAGGATTTGGTTATGGATTTAATCGTTTTGGCTTTGGCTACGGAGGGTTTGGTTTTGGCTACGGCGGATATGGTTATGGATTTGGTCGTTTTGGCTTTGGCTATGGAGGGTTTTATCGCCCCTATGGCCGATATGGTTTCGGTGGATTTCACGGACATCATAATTATGCGCTTGCCTCAGGAAGAAGAGGTTACAGCCGTAATGCGATTTCGGGAACAGGATTACGCAGCAACAACACTGCCTTGATCAGAAATGCAGGAAGAAGCAATCTAAATACCAGTAGAACATCGTCTGTAAACACTAGATCTTCTACACGTACTACCTCAAGCATTAATAGAAGTAGTGCCATAAACAACAGAAATGCAACCGCATACAGATCGGGTATTAGTGATAGAAGTCGGGTAAGTGCCGATGCGCTGGATAGAAACAGTACGTACAGAACAAGCCGAAGTACCAGGGCATTGCCTAATTACAACAATAGCAGCAGAAATTATCAATCTTACAGGTCTTCTGCTCCGGGAAGTAGCACCTACCAAAGAGGAAATCAAAATGGCAGTACGTACCGTAGTAGTGTTCCTAGAACCTCAGGGTATGCCAGGCCATCTGCAAGAAGCAGCAATAGTAGCGGCACATACAGGAGCTCCGGAAGCAGCTATTCCAGAGGTTCTAATATGGGTTCTATACGAAGCTCTTCCTCCAGATCTAGTAGCTCCGGAAGTGTGCGTAGCTCTGGCGGTGGTGTTTCCAGATCTTCGGGAGCTTCATCGGGTGGCGGCAGAAGCAGTGGTGGAGGTAGAAGTGGTGGAGGTAGAAGTAACTAATTCTTCACCCTAATAATCAATCCTATTTAAATCCCAAATACAATGAAAAAAAGTATTTCTTTCATCATGGCATTGGCATGCATGATGGTTAGTGCTCAAAATATTAATGATGTCCTTCGGTATAGCTCCGAGAATCTTCAAGGCACGGCACGCTTTCAAGGCATGGGTGGTGCTTTCGGAGCGCTAGGTGGCGACTTATCTGCACTTAATATAAACCCGGCGGGTTCAGCGGTTTTTAATTATGGACAAATTACCGTTTCGGGTACCAATTATAATCGCGACAATGATGCTACCTACTTTGGCACTACTAACAACCGGACGCTAAACTCACTAGAATTAAATCAGTTGGGAGCGGTATTTGTTTTTAAAAATACAGATGACAATTCGGATTGGAAAAAATTCTCCTTAGCCGTGAACTACGATTTAGTTCAAAACTTTGATGATGCGTTTTTTGTGTCGGGAAATAGCACCCAAGGTATAGACAATTATTTTTTAAGTTTTGCCCAAGGCGTTCCTTTTGGGCAGCTTACCTTGCGTGATGGCGAATTTATTGAAGATGCCTATTTGGATATCGGATCTAGCTTGGGTTTTGGTGCGCAACAGGCCTTTTTGGGCTACTTTGGAGGTGTCATAGACCCCGTAGCCCAAACCGACGAAAACACAGCATATATTTCTAATGCCCAGTACAGTACTGTTAATCAGCAATTTTTTCAGAGTACCTCGGGCTATAACAGCAAGATAACCCTAAATATGGCCTCGCAGTTTCAAGATGTGTTATATTTAGGAGCCTCGTTAAATTTTCATACGGTTGAATTTAACAAACTTACGCGCTTAACCGAAAGAGGATTTAATACTGATTCTGAAATTCAATTCATCAATTTTGATAATTTTCTGCATACCGAAGGCAACGGATTTTCTTTTAGTTTAGGTGCCATTGCCAAACTTAATGACGTGGTGCGCCTTGGTGGCAGTTACCAATCGCCCACATGGTACCGACTTGAGGATGACACCTCGCAGCGTATCAATTCTGATTTAGCAGATTCCGATATCAATTTTATCGACTTCAATGTCATCAACCTTTTTGAACGGTACACCATAAAAACACCCGGAAAACTAACCGGTAGCTTAGGTTTGGTTTTTGGCAAGGAAGGTCTTTTGAGTGTAGACTATGGGTATCAAGACATGTCTCAAGCTGAACTGAGACCCACTACCGATCCTGATTTTTCATCAGAAAATGACTTTATAGCCAATACATTGGGAGGTGTTTCATCGGTGCGGGTTGGCGGAGAGTATCGTATAGAACAACTAAGCTTACGGGCGGGCTACCGTTATGAACAAAGTCCGTACAATGACGGTAATACCATTGGGGATCTCAATGCCTATTCGGCCGGAATTGGTTATAGTTTTGGTTCTAACAGAATCGACTTTGCTTACAGCAGAAGTGAACAAGATTTTAATGCGCAGTTGTTTGATGCCGGCCTGCCCATACCCAGCCGTATTGCCAATACGCTTAACAACGTAACCCTAGGCTATAGTTTTAGTTTTTAACTTTCTAGAGAAGTCGCTTCGTAAAAGTGTGGTTTCTTATTACCTTTTTAAGGTAAAATGAGTGCGTAAACTACGTGCAATATTCACATTATCAATAACGATATCACTTTCTATACGGGAGTAGTCCATTCGAAACCAATAATCAGATGAAGGCATAGGTCTTCCGTTGAAGGTGCCGTCCCAGCCAAGCGTATTGGCATCCAATTGTTTCAAGAGTTTCCCGTAGCGATCATAAATAAAAACTAGCGGATTAGTCAGGGTTTCTATGCCCAAAATGTTCCAGAAATCATGAATGCCGTCTCCATTTGGTGTAAAAAATTTTGGATAGCCCACTACCAAAAATGGAATCGGTTCCGTAATGCCGCAACCGTTTTTATCATTAATAATAACCGTGTTAATACCCGGTGGCACATCTCTAAAAACAGCATCATCTTGAAAAAATCCACCATTAATTGCATATTCATAGTCGCTATTACCGGCTACCACAATTTCAATACTATTATTGTCAGACAAATCATCTATAATAATCACCTCTTCTAATAGAGGAACTCCAAAAAATGTAATTAGAATGTCGTCATTAATTATAACTCCCGCAAAGGTTTCAATTTCTATAAAATAGCGGCCGGAATTAGGGCTTGTCACTACCAATTCAGTTTCTCCAGCACCTGTAGCCAATACCGTATCTATGATGCCATCATCTTCCCAATCTACTGACCAAACCACATTTACAATATCTGGTCCTGCTGGAGATCGCAAGGCACTGAGCGTAATATCCGGATCGCCCTCACAGGCTACAATATCCAACCCTAAAAATTCGTCTCGCAATCGGCAATCAAGTGCAGTATTTTGATTTGCATTAACCGAATTCCCGGTAAAGGAGAGTGAAAAGGGTTCAGGGTCGTCATTAAAATTGGTGTTGAAGTTGTTTATAAGGATAAAATAGAGTTCTCCGGCTCTGACATTCAACCATTCATCATAGGTATTTTGGCTTCCTATTAAAAATGGAGCACCTACTTGACCATTTTCAGGGTTAACCCCAATGCCGGTAAAAGCTGTGGTGTTTACTTCATAATTACAGCGTATGGGTTGTGCGGTGCCATTACTAATATCGGCGCAGTCCACATCCGGGCCATATACGGCAAAATCCCATTCGGCCGTAGGCGAAAGGGCTTCAATATCAAACCCTAGCTGCCCATCGGTTCCTGCTCTGAATACATACCATGCGGTATTGTGCTCTATATTTGCAGAACTAATACTTCCTTTTTCCAAACATCCCGTTTGCCGAATTACATCCGGATCAAAATCGTCGATATCACCACTGCCATTAGTTTCGGAAAAAATAGGTGCATCTGCACAAACAGGAATGGCGGTTCTGCAATCCGGAGAATTTTGTGCTTTTATTACACAAATTGATAATAGCAAAAAGCACATTAGAATAAAATGTGTTCGCATAGTGTAAGGAGCTAACGTTAAAAGTTCAACCTTATCTATAACTTGACTAAAAGCTATTTAGTATGTTTAATCGGTAATTTATGTCGTTAATCGATAAACCGGCACCTATTTCTTTTTCCTTGATCAAAATTGGTATTGCGTTAGCCGATAAACGCACAAAGCAGTTTTAAATTCTGATCTGAATAAATTACAACCGGAAACGTTAAGAAAGGCATTAAATGTCATATTATACTTATCTTTGCCGCTTTAAAAAGCGATTCATTAGATGAATATAGATAGCACACTAGAAAAGAAATTTGAGGAGATGGGAGATGGTCATGTATCTTCTTCAGAAGATACCCCTTTGCGAAAAGATGCATTTCATAGTAGCGATACGGAAAAAATCGAGAAAATTGAGCACCACATAAAAGCGATCATGGATACGCTAGGGCTAGATCTCACAGACGATAGTCTTAAAGGCACCCCAAACAGAGTGGCAAAAATGTATGTAAACGAAATTTTTGCCGGATTGCACCCCGATCGAAAACCAAAATCGTCTACGTTCGACAACAAGTACAAATACGGTGAAATGCTGGTAGAAAAAAACATTACGGTGTACTCTACCTGCGAACATCATTTGCTGCCCATTGTAGGAAAAGCTCATATTGCCTATATTTCTAGCGGTAGCGTGGTAGGCTTATCTAAAATGAACAGAGTAGTAGATTACTTTGCGAAAAGACCGCAAGTGCAGGAACGACTCAATATACAAATCGTAAGAGAATTACAAAAGGTATTAAAAACTGAAGATGTAGCTTGCGTTATAGATGCCAAACATCTCTGTGTAAACTCTAGAGGAATCCGAGATATAGACAGCAGTACCGTTACTGCCGAATACGGAGGGAAATTTAAGGATGAAGCAGTGCGTAGAGAGTTTTTAGACTATATTAATTTAGAAACTCGCTTTTAAAGAAGTTTATTCCATGCCAATCTATAAAAATCAACTGCTTAAAGTATACAATTCACTAGCTGGTAAAAAGGAACCTTTTGAGCCGATAAATGAAGGTCACGTAGGGATGTATGTATGTGGCCCTACTGTGTATAGCAATGTTCATTTGGGTAATTGCCGCACCTTTATGTCTTTTGATATGATTTTTAGGTACCTCAGACATCTGGGCTACAAAGTGCGTTATGTACGGAATATAACCGATGCAGGACATCTAGAAAACGATGCCGAAGACGGAGAAGATAAAATTGGAAAAAAGGCACGTTTAGAACAATTAGAACCTATGGAAGTGGTATACCGGTATACCCTAGATTTTCATACTATTTTAGAAAAGTTCAACGTCTTGCCCCCTAGTATTGAACCCACCGCCACCGGACATATTATTGAACAAATAGAGATCATTAAGCAAATCCTTAGCAAAGGGTATGCTTATGAAACCAATGGATCTGTTTATTTTGATGTGGCAAAATTTAACACTACGCATACGTATGGCAAACTAAGTGGTCGCAAGTTAGAAGATATGATTGCCAATACAAGAGAATTGGCGGCTCAAGACGATAAGAAAAGTCCACAAGACTTTGCCCTTTGGAAAAAAGCTGAAATACAACATATTATGAGATGGCCTTCTCCATGGAGCGATGGCTTTCCGGGGTGGCATTTAGAATGTACGGCAATGAGCACCAAATATCTTGGAGAAACCTTTGATATTCACGGTGGTGGTATGGATCTTAAATTTCCGCATCATGAATGTGAAATTGCACAGTCGGAAGCGCTAAACGGTCACGCTCCGGTAAAGTATTGGTTGCATGCGAACATGCTTACATTGAATGGAAAAAAAATGTCCAAGTCCACAGATAATAATATTTTCCCCAATGAAATATTCTCCGGAGAAAACAAAATTCTAAGCAAACCATTTTCGCCTAGCGTCGTTCGTTTTTTTATGATGCAGGCACATTACACCAGTATCTTGGATCTTAGCAACGACGCCCTATTGGCATCAGAAAAAGGCTTTACAAAATTAATGGAGGCCGTAGAAGTACTGGACAGCTTAGAGCCAAATGCCACAACCCATATGGATGTGGCGCGTTGGAAGCAGAAATGCTACGACGCTATGAACGACGATTTTAATACCCCTATACTCATTGCACAACTTTTTGACGCCGTAAAAAACATCAATCTAATCAAAGAAGGGAAACAGTCCATTACCGTTGCTGATAAAAAGGAACTGCAAGAGAGCATGAAGGTATTTGTTTATGATATCTTAGGATTAGAATCCAGTAATTTCGGGGAAAAAGATACTGCCAAATTATCCGGAGTGGTAGAATTATTAATACAATTGCGAAATGAGGCACGCGCCAATAAAGATTTTGCGGTCTCAGACAGAATTAGGGATCAGTTAGCGGCATTGGGCATACAACTTAAAGATGGTAAAGAGGGAACGTCTTTTGTGATGTCGTAATTGCGAGACAACCAAAAAACACCAACCATTGCGCATTGGCATCGACGATTTTCATTTGACTAAACCCCATAACGGATGTTAAAAGAAATTCGGTATCGCATGAGATCTGGACGAATTCGCCACCTAGTAAACTACTTTTTATGTAATTTGTGGAGCTAAATGCTCTTGTAAAAAAGTGACACGCAGGAGTATGATTATCATAAGGCGTTCCATATGACGGCATAAAAGCAATAAAAATAGACACATGCAAAAAGTGCTAATAGCTCCTTTTATAATTTTGGTAAAATTGTACCAATACCTTATTTCTCCCTTAACTCCGGCTACATGCCGGTACGCACCCACCTGCTCCCACTACACTTTGGAGGCTCTAAAAAAACATGGGATTTTTAAAGGCGGTTGGCTTTCATTACGACGTATTTTCAGTTGTCATCCATGGGGCGGAAAAGGATATGATCCGGTACCGTAACACCTGAAATAGGGCGTAAAAGGTATTTTTTTAGAAGTTTCTATTTTGACCCATACAAGTTGTTACAACTTGGGTTATTTACTTATCTTAGTCGCTCAAAAAATATTACCTATGTACTTTTTAGGCTTTACGTGGAATCCCAATGAAACTTTGTTTAAACTTGGAGCCATACAAATTAAATACTACAATCTGCTTTGGATCATTGCCTTTGCTTTAGGCTGGTTTCTTATGAAAAAGATTTTCATGAAAGAAAAAAAGACACTAGAGCAATTAGACTCCTTGTTTATCTATACCGTACTTTCTACAATGCTCGGTGCTCGTTTAGGACACGTCTTCTTTTATGACTGGGCGTACTACAGCAATCATCTTTTAGAGATACTTTTACCTATTCGGGAAAGTCAAGGTAGTGCCTTGTTTGGTTTTATTAATGGATATGAATTTACGGGGTTCACCGGACTCGCAAGCCATGGTGCCGCCATAGGTATCATTATTGGTATGTACTTATACACCCGAAAATACCCTGAGTTTAAAATTCTTTGGATCTTAGATCGTATCGTAATCCCTGTAGCCATTGGAGCTTTCTTGGTTCGCTTGGGAAATTTCTTTAATTCTGAAATTAATGGAAAAATCGTAGATAAATCCTTTGCCTTTGCCACCCGATTTATACGAGACTCCGATGACCTCCCGGCCTATAAGGCTATGGGAGTTACTCAAGCAAAAACCGTAAACGAGGCCTATGACCTTATAGAAAAAGATTCCAGATTTTCATCGTATTTAGAAGCCATTCCGTATCGGCATCCGGCACAGTTATACGAAGGTTTTTGCTACATTTTTGTATTTTTAATCCTCTATTATTTCTATTGGAAAACAGACAAAAAAGACAAACCGGGATTTTTATTTGGCACCTTTTTGGTGCTATTATGGACTATTCGCTTTTTTGTTGAGTTTGTAAAAGAAAGGCAAAATGATTTCGATGCCTCCATGGAACTTTTATCTATAGGTCAATGGTTAAGCATCCCGTTTATTTTGGTTGGTTTCTACTTTATGTTCCGACCAAAAACAAATCGGTAAAAAGTGGATTTCCTATCACGAATAACCCATGAATCGTTTTAAATTTCTTTCTGGTTTTTTTCTTATTCTAAGCTTTGTAGTGCCCTATACTGCCTGTAAGGAAGCTAAAAACAGCACCATTGAAACTGTAAAACCCGTATTCGTAAAAGAAGGACAGTTATCCATTTTTACCCCAACCACAGATTCGTTGGTGGTTGAATTGGCTATTGAATTCGCTGAAACCGAGTACGAAACCCAAACCGGACTCATGTATAGAGACGCTCTAAAAGAATATGAAGGCATGCTCTTTGTTTTTTCGGAATCCGCTCTTCATTCTTTCTACATGAAAAATACCCAAATTCCGTTGGACATTCTATTTATCGATGAAAATTTTGAAATTGTCAGCATACATGAAAATGCAGAACCTTTTAATGAAACTGGTATTTCTTCTAAAGTACCCGTACGTTATGTCTTAGAAATAAATGCAGGACTTACCCAAAAATGGGGGATTTCTGTAGGAGACCGCATCGCCATTCAAAAATAAACTATCACATGAACTATCTTATGGAGGGCGCGGAAACAGATCGTTTAAAGTTTCGAAAACTAACTGAGGCCGATATGGCCGTTTGGCAGGCCTTTTATGAAGACCCAACAAGCACCGCGTATTGGAACGAACCAAATTCCAATCCTAAAATCGCGTGCTGCAAATGGTTTGAAGCTACATTTCAGCGTTATGACAACCGTCTTGGGGGAATGAATGCGCTTATCCATAAACAATCCGGAATGGTTATTGGACAATGTGGATTGCTTCTACAAACCATGGACGACCGTAAAGAACTCGAAATTGGATACGCCATGTTGCCCGAATTTCGAAACCAAGGATATGCCAGTGAGGCAGCAGAATGCTGCAAAAATTATGCCTTCACCCAGCATTGGGCAACCTCTTTAATTTCAATTATCCATATTGCCAATCTACCCTCTCAGAACGTTGCAAAAAAATTGGGAATGTTCTTAGATAAAACAACCACATACAAAGATAATCCCGTGCATATTTTCAGGGTTTTAGCCTAAAGCCTATATTCGTAAATTTGGCATATCTGCCAACTTTGGTGGTTTATTCTCATTAAAAACCTAGAAATAGCATGACCGATTCATCTCCAGGACATTGTGCCGTTTATGTAAAAAACAATGCCGATACCGCTTCACTAATCTCGGAATTGAAAAGGGGCACCGGCTTTAACGGTCTTTCGGAGCAAAAAGTGGCCTTGTTTTCCAAAGCCGTACTAGAACAGTATGTGGTGGAAGAGGATCGTCACGACCAAAAAATCATCACCAGAAATACCTCACAGTCATTGCTATCCATGTCGAGCGGGGAACAAAAAAAAGCGCTACTACATCATCTTTTAGAAACTTCTCCTGATGTTATCATTGTAGAGAACGCCTTCGATAATTTGGATGTGGATGCTCAAAAATTCCTTCGCGAGAAACTCTATTCCATTTCAAAAGAGGTTCGTATTATTCAGATCATGAGTAGAAAGGAAGATCGGCTAGACTTTATCACCAGCATGGTCGCTTGGGATAACAACCGCATACGCAAACTCGAAGTACGCGAGGCCACCACGTGGAACAGTAATACTAAAGCGTCTCCGTTTCAGGGATCTATTCCAGAACCCCTAAGACCGCATGCGTCCGAACAAAAAACACTGATCCTCTTCAAAAAGGTTTCTGTATCCTACGGAAGCAAATCCGTGTTACGAGATATAGATTGGGAGGTAAAATCCGGTGAGTTTTGGCAGCTTAGTGGCAAAAATGGCAGCGGAAAAACTACGATACTAACAATGATTATAGGAGACAACCCTAAAGCCTACGGCCAGAAAATCTATATATTTGGGAAAAAAAAAGGAAGTGGAGAAAGTGTGTGGGATATTAAAAACCGTATAGGCTATTTTACCCCTTCCATGACGGACAAATTTACGGGATACCACACGGTTGAATTTATGCTGTTATCGGGTTTTTTTGATTCTATAGGCCTGTACTGCACCCCCACCGAACGCCAATATCGCCTAGCTAAGGAATGGCTAAATTTAATTGGGCTATGGCCTTTAAAAGATATGCAATTTCATTCCCTTTCAGCCGGACAACAGCGATTAATTATGGTAACCCGAGCCATGATTAAACATCCTGAACTCTTAATATTAGATGAACCCACCGCAGGCTTAGACGATGAGAGTGCGGCTCTTTTTGTTACGCTTATCAACAAAATTTCAAAAGAGAGTACAATGACGATTATCTTTGTATCGCACCGATTTGAAGCCGGACTACATCCACAATTTAGTTATGAACTAATCCCCACAAACAAAGGATCTACGGGTAGGGTGATAAAAAATAACAAAGACGATCTTTACTAGATCGCCTTTGATTTTTGAGATAACGATATTGCCGTTAGCTATCTTTACCTTCTTGCGTTTTTTTGCCCAATGTATCATACATTATGGGGGTTGCAATAAATAAGGAAGAATAGGTTCCTACAATAATACCCACTATCATAGCGAACATAAAGCCTCTTAACGATTCACCACCAAAAACAAAAATAGCCAACAAAACCACTAAGGTAGTTAAGGACGTATTAAGGGTTCTGCTCAAGGTACTGTTTAGCGCTAAATTGGTATTCTCTCCCGATTTCCAACCTTTTTCTGCAATAATTTCGCGAATACGATCAAAAACAACTACCGTATCGTTAAGAGAGTAGCCAATAACCGTAAGAATAGCAGCAATAAATGCCTGATCTATTTCCATATTAAATGGCATAATTTTACCTACCAAAGAAAAGATTCCCAACACTATAAGCACATCATGAAAAACCGCTGCTACCGCTCCAAGAGAAAACTGCCATTTTCTAAACCGGAATAAAATATACAAAAACACCACGACTAAAGACCCTAAGATCGCCAAAAACGCATTCTTTTTAATGTCGTCTGCAATCGTTGGACCCACCTTTACCGATTGCAATATGCCAATAGATTTCTCCCCACTTCCAATAACAAAATCATCGTAGGTACTCCCATCCGGTAAATACTTCTGAAGGGATGAAAACAACTTATCTTGTATTTCATTATCTACTTCCACACCCTCTACATCTACCTTATAAGGTGTCGTAATTTTGATTTGATTGGCGTTGCCAAAGGTTTTTACATTGGTACCACTTCCAAAAACAGCATTGAGTTCCGAAGCAATTTCTGAAGGGTTCACGGCTTTTTCAAAACGCACCTGATAAGAACGACCTCCAATAAAATCGACACCTTGTTGTAAACCTTGGGTAAGTAAAGAAAATAATCCTATGCTGACCAATATCGCTGAGAAGATATAGCTGAACTTACGTTTCGACAGAAAATCGATATTGATATTCTTAAACAAGTTCTTCGTAAGCCTGGTAGAGAAATCCAAAGACCTTTCCTTTCCGCTACTATACCAATCTACTAATAATCGGGTAATAAAAATAGCGGTGAATAACGAGGTTATTATACCAATAATAAGGGTGGTTGCAAATCCTTTTATAGGACCGGATCCAAAAATAAATAAAATAATAGCTGTAAGACCTGTGGTAATATTCGCATCTAAAATAGAAGATAAGGCATTGCCAAAACCATCGGCAATGGCTTGAGATTTTCCCTTTCCCTTTGCCAACTCTTCTTTAATACGTTCAAAAATAAGTACGTTGGCATCTACAGACATACCGATAGTTAAAACGATACCTGCTATACCCGGTAAGGTAAGTACCGCATTAAGACTCACTAAAACTCCAAAGATGAGAAGGATATTTAACAACAGGGCGATGTCCGCAAACACTCCAGCTTTTCCATAATAAAAAATCATCCAAACCAATACAAACAACATGGCAATTAAAAAAGACGAAAAACCACTGTTAATAGCCTCCTGCCCTAAAGAAGGACCCACAATCTCGGATTGAATAATTTCGGCGGAGGCTGGTAATTTACCCGCCCGTAAGACATTAGATATATCTTTTGTTTCGTTGATGGTAAAACTTCCAGTAATCTCGGATCTCCCGCCCGAAATAGGACCTGAAGATACCCCCGGTGCGGTATAGACCTTATTATCTAATACAATGGCTATCCCCGTCTGATTATTAAACGCATCCCCTGTAAGTTGTTCCCACTCCTTGGCGCCACGGGTATTCATAGTCATCGAAACCGCAGGTCTTCCGAATTGGTCAAAATCATCTCTAGCATCACTAACCACATCGCCACTAATTCTAGGAAGGCCTTCCCTGTTTGATTTTAAGGCGTATAAATCTACGAGTTCCGAACCTTGCGTTGGTCTTTCCCAAGCAAATTTTACATATTGTAAATCAGAAGGAATAAGACGACGAATTTCTCGCATACGCAGGTATTCGCCTACCTTAGCCGTATCGGCAATAGCAAATTTTGCAATGCCGTAACCACTGGCAGGACCTCTAATAAGTGAAAGCAAAGGATTGGCCTCACTCGTTAAGTCTAAGGAATCCTGAGCGATATCGGAAAGTAAGGAATCTATTTCAGATTCTGGTTTAGGTTGCGCGGCCTCCGGTGCTACCAAAGCCCGTAGTTGCTCATTGGCCGCAACCAAAAAATTGGAAATACTGGGATTGCCCGGTTGGTAGGTTTCCCAAAATTCCAATTGGGCTGTACTGGAAAGTAGATCTTGTGCACGGGCAATGTCCTTTGCGCCCGGTAATTCTACTAAAATACGACCCGAGTTGCCTTCCCGTTGAATATTAGGTTGGGTAACGCCGAAACCATCTATACGTTCTCTTAGTACTTCAAATGCAGAAACTATAGATTCATCAATTTTGGTTCTTAATATACCCTTAACCTCATTATCATTCATTTGAAAATTGATCACCTCGCTCAATCCTTTATTGGCAAAGATATCGGGAGAGGCCAATTTGGTATCGCCTTTTATTTTGTCAAAGGCATCAAAAAATAAATTTAGGTAGGTATCATCGCTGCTTTTGGAAGCGGCATCCGCATCGGCCAACGCCTTATTAAAAATCGGATTTTTGGTATTGTTGGCTAGACCTTTAAGGATGTCCTTAATGGAAATCTGAAGTGTTACATTAATACCGCCTTTTAAATCTAATCCTTTATTGAGTTCCTTTTTTTTGGCATCTTCATAAGAAGTGTATCCAAAAATTGGATTGCTCCCCACAGAATCTAAATAGCGAGCTTCTAAGGCTTCTCTTTTAACAACATACTCATTTTCAGATTCGGGAACTTTGTTGACCGCAAAGGCTTTTGCATCATTTTCAACTTTGTTGGCGATAAAAGTATAGGATAGTTGGTATATGCTCACAATCCCAAACAGAAAAGCGAAAAGCTTTATAAGTCCTTTATTTTGCATGGATTAAATTATTTAGTGTTGGCTTTTTTTAAACAGCGTGCAAATATATCATTTCCAATAGGAATTGACAATATATTTACAGGTTTTATAAAACCTATAAAAAAGTCTTTCCTGAAGTGAATAACACCACAAAAAAGACTCTTATTTTAAAAACTGAATGCACAAAGACTATAAAGCCTTTCGGAAAAAGGCACTCGTGTTGCATATTTTCCTTTTTCCGAAGCTAGAGCTTTAATAGCCCATTCACATTACGAACACCCGCCTCGCTTTCGGCAAGCTTGGCTTTCTCTGTGGCATCTAAGTCAATTTCTACGATACGTTCTATACCGTTTTTCCCAATAATGGTGGGCACCCCAATACAAATATCCTGCAATCCGTATTCCCCTTCTAAAAAGGCAGAACATGGAAACATTTTCTTTTGATCGCAGGCAATGGCCTGTGCCATGGCAGAAACTGCAGCTCCTGGGGCATACCATGCACTGGTGCCCAAAAGTGCGGTAAGGGTAGCTCCTCCTACTTTGGTTTCTTCCGACACTTTCTCCAAACGATCTGGGGTTAAAAACTCGGACACTTTAATACTATTTCTTGTCGCATGCCGCGTAAGGGGTATCATTCCGGTATCGCTGTGCCCACCGATAACCATACCATCCACATCCGAAATAGGCGCACCCAACGCTTCGGCCAAACGATACTTAAAACGAGCACTGTCCAATGCGCCTCCCATACCGATGATTCTGTTCTTGGGCAAATCGGTACTCTTGTGCGCCAAATACGTCATGGTATCCATAGGATTGCTTACCACAATAAGGATTACATTAGGCGAATGTTCAATGATACTAGTGGCTACCGATTTTACAATACCGGCATTAATCCCTATAAGTTCTTCTCTTGTCATTCCGGGTTTTCTAGGAATTCCGGAGGTAATTATGGCAATATCGCTATGAGCGGTTTGAGAATAATCATTGGTTATCCCTACAATTTTGGTATCGAAACCGTTCAAGGAAGCGCATTGCATAAGATCCATCGCTTTTCCTTCTGCAACCCCTTCTTTAATATCTAACAAGGCTACTTCTGAAGCAAAATTTTTAATTGCGATGTACTCTGCACAACTTGCCCCTACGGCACCGGCACCTATGATTGTTATTTTCATTGTTTTGATTTTTTAAAAATTGAATTAAAGTCAAAATTACTGAAATAAAACAGAAAACAGGAAGCCTTTTACGACTTTATGCACGACCAACTCTAGGGATATCATTTTTAGCATAAGGTATTCCCCTAGCATTCATTTGTTAAAGAAAAAAGCACTTCAACGAAATAAGTGGGCAGCAGTATGCAACACATCGGATTTTGACAATATCGCGGGTAGGTTCCTCGTTCTTTTTCTAATTAGATCCCAAGTCTATACTAAAACCTATACTCTTGAAAAAAATATGCTCCTTTTTGGCCATAGTCTGTATTATTCTGGTTAGTAACTGTTCTAAAATACCAGAAAATAATGATCCTGTAATCGGAATTTGGATTGATCCGCTATCTGGCACAAGCTTACAAGCCGGGAAAAACACTTCCCGACAGGAATGGATTTTTAACGATGCATATTTGGGTCGTTTTCACAGGTATACCAACAAAGAGCTAAGCCTAAAAACCGACTTTAAATGGACTAAGGAAAAGGATGTGTATCTCATTTCCTATCCTGGTACAGATTTACCGGATCAGCAAGTCATTCTTGAAGACTTAGAAGACGGTACTATCCTTAAAGATCACGATGGCACCGTGGTGGCAGTAAGGCAATAGGCAACTACTTTCAAAAAATTATAAAACTCGCTCCTCTTTTGTAAAGTGCAAATTACCATATAGGTTCCTGTATTTGGCTAGTATCTACTCCTTAATTTTCCTATCTTCTTCCTTTTGAGGTAATGTTTCAGAAAATCCATAGCGCTTCAAAAATTGTTTCTGTAAGGCTTCCATCCGTTCTTGAATTTTATGAATATCCATTACGTCTTGTCCAAAATCACTTTTAAAAAAATTTTCATCAAAAAATCGATTTGAAAAAAGGGAATCTTGATGGAAAAAATCGCCAAATCCTTCCCCTTCAAAATCAAATTGCGAAAAATTTCTTCGCAACTTAGATTGAATAGATTTTAAAATACTATCCCGATCCATAGAGGCCAAATGATCTAAATCTGTTCCTGTTGACCAAGAATATACAGAATCGTATCGCACCATATTTCCGGCTTCATCGTATTCCTTATTTACCTTCCAAGCACCCTTGGGTGCGGCGGAAACAGTACGCTTATGCTCCTTCTCATCAGCTTGGTTCTGCTTTTCTTGGCTGTTACATCCCGTACTTAATAGCAGTGCTGCTAGGTATATTCCAATATTTTTTATCTGTGTCATCGTAATTTAGTTTATCTGTTGAACTAAACCGTTTTTATTTTTTGCGCTAATCGAGTTCACAAATGTATTCCTGTATGGTAATCCGATTGCGCAAATTTGCACCATAAATCCGCACCATCAGAATGATATCTATTGATACTTAATTCATGGTTGTATATCGTTTTACATTTGTAATGCTTCACAACTTAAACAGAAGAAGGCCAGCAAAACCAGCCTTCATACATACCACAATCGCTATACATCCTTTTACGAAATGGTGATGGTTCTGGCAGGTTTTTGAATTGCCTCCTCTTTTTTGGGTAAATGAATACTAAGAATTCCTTGATTGTAAGACGCCTTTATATGCTCTTCCTTTACTGTCTCGGGCAAGGTAAATGACCTTCTAAAAGAGTCGTATCCAAACTCCCTACGAGTGTAGTGATCGTCTTGTTGGTGAGACTGATCTTCCAATTCCCTAGCTATTGAAAGTAGCTGATTATCGATACTAATTTGAAAATCGGATTTCTTACCTCCCGGCACGGCCATATCTACCACATAGGCATCTTTGGTTTCCCTTATATTAACCTTAGGGAGCGTTGGTCCCGAATTAAAATTAGATGTAAATACGGATGGTAAATCCCTATTAAACATTTCATCGATCCAAGAGGACCATGTGGGGAAGCTTAGGCCATTCGAATTGCTGTTTGCCATACTTCCATTTTTTTTGGTTGTTACCAAGGTACTCATAACTAAAAGATTTAAAGGTTAAACAATAATTCAAACATTTAATAGATTGCAGACAAATAAAATACTAAACAGGGCACTTCATGGTTCAGGCCAAAAAATTAAAAATTCGTTAAGAAATAACCGCTTTCAAACTTTAAAATAATGCTAAAAAAAATGTCAAGTTGACATATTTATGGGATAAAAATGACATCTTATCAGCGTTAAAAGCAACATCATATGGGCAGTATTCATAACCATCCACAATGGCGCAAAATTTGTTTTAGAAGATTAGAGTAGTAATGTATTAAACTAAATAGTATGGAAAAATTAGCGATTGCCATAGCTATTTTGACCGTTTTTTATATTGTGTTTTTGTATCTAACTACAAAAACCCTTATTAAGGACGGCATACATGCAAATCAAAAAAGGAATAAAACGGAGGTAGGGTCGTCCGAAAATCGAGGGTAGCTTTGAGTGCGGTTATAAATCGCTTCTAAAAGCCTATAAAAAATGTAATAAATCGATAATAAGGCACTGCCTAGTTGTTTTTATTCCTAGTATTACTCGTCGTGCATTTTGATTCTTTAGTGCTTATTTGATCCTAAAACCATCATTAGTTACTTCGATCCTGAAGGAAGTACTAAAGATTTCTTCGATGTACCTTTTAGGGCAGGGCACAAATTGGAGAAATCAAGCGAAAATAAACAACGGGTGAGTAGTACTTATCGGAATCCAAAATTAAGTCCTACGGAAAGATTATTGAATTCTGCCAAGCTGTAATCGGCATGCAATCGGAAAAAACCAAGTTTCAGTTTTGCCCCTAGGGTTGCCATTACCCCGTTTGCGCTTTCCTCCACGGAAAAAGGATCTTCGTACGTTGTTTCCCGGAAGGGGCCGTCCTGTACTACATAGGTACCCAAAACATCGGTCTTAGAAGTACCGGTCATATATCCTAGTCCACCATAAAAATTAATAATCGGCAATTTGGTAGAAACTACGGCCTGAAAAGTCCATGAGTTCATTGTGGCATCTAATCTTTGGTTTTGACCTACAATAAAATTAGAATTACTAAGGTCGTAGGTGCCGTCTAAACGCGTATATCCTATAAGCCCAGAAATAGCGACCGGAAAGATCCGATTTGCCGGCAGGTGTTTGGTGAATTCGTGCTGTAGGCCTATGCCGAACAGACCTATATCGACCTCATCGGTTTTTATTTTTGGTAAAAATCGCACTTTTACCTCTGTGCCTTTAATAAGACCCACTGAGGCTTGTAAAAATCCGGAAGGGATAAAATTTAAATCCTCGGATGCCAATCCAGTAGGTAATGAAAATTCTTGCCGCGCCGTGAGTCCCGGTGCCACATCACCTTCTACAAACATGCGAATTCCTTCTAAATCTCCCAACGCGGTAGACACGAATTTTGAAGTACTGCCATCGACGAACTGAAGGTTTTGATATTCGGCTGTGTTTAAGAGAAAAACCTTTTTATCTTCTTTATTGTTAAAAGGTGTTATATTTCCTATTATAGCTATTTCAAAGCCTCCCAAAGGCTTGGCTTCTCCGGAATTGTACCATGCGTTCGCCAAATTATACAAGGCACCCTCGGAAATTGGTGCCAAATAATCGTTGGTAAAGCGCTCGGCATCATCCAAGCCTGCCGCTAATAGCTCATTAATATTCGTTTGACCCTGAAGATACCCTCCAAGAAGTAAGAACATGCCAAAAAATACATTTTTCATGGTATACAAAGTTTTTTATAAAACTAAAAAACTCGCAGGGTTAGTGCGAGTTTTTGTTGTGAAAGTCCTATTTCTTATGCATCAATATTGGCATACACCGCATTTTTCTCTATAAAATCGCGCCTTGGTGGCACTTCATCTCCCATTAACATAGAGAAAACCCGATCTGTTTCAACGGCATTTTCAATTTTAATTTGCCGTAAGGTTCTAAATTCCGGATTCATGGTGGTATCCCACAATTGTTCGGCATTCATTTCACCCAAACCTTTGTAGCGCTGAATACCGACCCCACCGCTAAAACTCTCGGCGATTTCATCCCGTTCTTTATCGCTCCACGCATAGCGTTTTTTGGTGCCTTTTTTTACCAAATAAAGCGGTGGCGTGGCAATGTACACGTGTCCTGCCTCTATTAACTCTTTCATAAACCGGAAAAAGAACGTGAGTATTAGGGTTTCAATATGACTGCCATCTACGTCGGCATCACACATAATAACCACCTTGTGATAGCGCAATTTATCCAAATTTAGGGCTTTACTGTCGTCTTCTGTACCAATTGTAACCCCTAATGCGGTATAAATATTCCGAATTTCTTCATTTTCAAAAACCTTGTGCTGCATTGCTTTTTCAACATTAAGGATTTTTCCTCTTAGCGGAAGAATTGCCTGAAAATTACGATCTCGACCCATTTTGGCTGTACCCCCAGCGGAATCGCCCTCTACAAGAAATATCTCACATTTTTGTGGGTCTTGATCCGAGCAATCGGAAAGTTTACCAGGCAATCCGCCGCCACCCATAGGGTTTTTGCGCTGTACCATTTCCCGGGCTTTCGCCGCTGCGTGTCTGGCTTGCGCCGCCAAAATCACTTTTTGCACAATGATTTTTGCATCCTCCGGATTTTCCTCTAAATAATTAGTTAACATCTCGGAAACAGCCTGAGAAACAGCTGCCGAAACTTCTCTGTTGCCCAATTTTGTTTTGGTTTGCCCTTCAAATTGAGGTTCGGCCACTTTAACAGATACTATGGCTGTAAGTCCTTCTCTAAAATCATCTCCGGCCACCTCAAACTTTAGCTTATCGAGCATTCCGGAGGCATCGGCATATTTTTTAAGCGTGGTTGTTAATCCACGACGAAAGCCGGACAAGTGCGTTCCTCCTTCATGAGTATTAATATTGTTTACATAAGAATGAAGATTTTCTGCGTACGAGGTATTGTAGATCATGGCTACTTCTACCGGAATGTCGTTTTTTTCGCCCTCCATAGCAATTACTCCGGCTATAAGCGATTCTCTATTTCCATCTAAAAAGCGTACAAATTCTTTTAACCCTTCTTCAGAATGAAAAGTTTCCGACAGAAAATTTCCTTCCTTATCTACCACCCTTTTGTCGGTTAGTGAGATGGTAATACCTTTGTTCAAAAAGGAGAGCTCGCGCATTCTGTTGGCTAGCGTTTCGTAACTATATTCTACCGTTTGTGTAAAAATAGTTTCGTCCGGAACAAATGTCACTACGGTTCCCCTTTCGGTGGATTCACCAACGCTTTTCACAGGATAACTGGCTTTCCCTCTTTCATATTCCTGTTCCCATATTTTGCCATCTCTATACACGGTAGCCTTTAAATGCTTTGATAACGCATTCACCACCGATACACCCACACCATGAAGTCCGCCCGAAACTTTATAGGAATCCTTATCAAATTTACCCCCTGCACCAATTTTGGTCATAACCACCTCCAATGCAGAAACGCCTTCTTTTTTATGAAGATCTACCGGAATACCCCTTCCGTTATCTTTGGTGGTAATAGAGTTATCTTCATTTATGATCACACTAATGGTATCACAATGACCGCCCATGGCTTCATCGATAGAATTATCCACAACTTCGTAAACCAAATGATGCAGTCCTCGTGTACCTATATCACCAATATACATAGAAGGACGCATCCTCACATGTTCCATTCCTTCTAACGCCTGAATACTGTCTGCGGAGTAATTATTTTTATTTATCGCTTCTTCGCTCATAAGACTATTACATTTTTATTTAATGGTTCTTCGTACGAAAATTGGAGCCATTTAAACTTGAGATTCCCAAAAAAAAGCACTCAAATTTTGTCTGAACACTTTTTTTTGGGAACGACCCAAGAGCTCTTTTTTTGTAATCCTACAAATATAAGCAATCCCCATGATATAAGGGTTTAATGGCTTTTGAATCCGATGAAGTTATCAACAAAAAATGTGGAAAATTAGGGTTGTTGGTCACGACTTGCAAAGGGCTACAAATGTCATACCCTACAACCTTCACATCTTGGTTATTACAAAAAAACCGCCTCAAATTACTGAGACGGCTTCTTTGGTGTACTATCCAAACTAATATACATACACATCGAGGCAAATCAATGGGTATAAAATTACTTCACATAGGCATCGGTATGGACCTTAGACACAGCCCTACCCGATGGATCGTTCATGTTTTTAAACGCTTCATCCCACTCTAACGCAATTTTGGTGCTACAGGCTACGGACGCCTCCTGAGGCACGCAAAGCGCTGCCGCATCGGAGGGAAAGTGAGATTCAAAAATAGAGCGATAATAAAATTCTTCTTTACTTGTTGGCGTTTGTAGCGGAAAACGGAATTTAGCATTGGCCAGTTGTTCGTCTGTAACTTCGGCTTTAACCACTTCTTTTAAGGTATCAATCCAACTGTAGCCTACTCCATCAGAAAACTGTTCTTTCTGACGCCAGGCCACACTAGCAGGTAACAAATCTTCAAAGGCCTTGCGCACCACCCATTTCTCCATACGTTCGCCGTTGATCATTTTATCTTGCGGATTAATGCGCATAGCGACATCCATAAATTCTTTATCCAAAAACGGCACACGCCCTTCGATACCCCAAGCCGCCAAGGATTTGTTAGCGCGCAAACAATCGTACATGTGCAATTTGCTTAGTTTCCGAACGGTTTCTTCATGAAATTCTCTGGCATTGGGAGCCTTATGAAAATACAAATATCCTCCAAAAAGTTCATCGGCTCCTTCGCCTGATAAAACCATTTTGATTCCCATAGATTTAATTACCCGAGCCATTAAATACATGGGTGTTGAGGCTCTTATGGTGGTAATGTCATAGGTTTCTAAATTATAAACTACATCCTTTATAGCATCAAGCCCTTCCTGAATGGTAAATTTAATTTCATGGTGTATGGTGCCAATGTGCGCCGCCACCTTTTGTGCGGCTGCCAAATCGGGCGAACCTTCTAAGCCCACAGAAAAGGAATGCAATTGAGGCCACCACGCATCGGTGGTATCATCGGATTCAATTCGTTTCTGTGCATATTTTTTAGCAATGGCCGAAGTCACCGAAGAATCGAGGCCTCCCGACAGTAGCACACCGTAAGGCACATCGGACATTAACTGCCGATGTACGGCTGCTTCTAATGCTTCCTTTATGGCTGCAATACTGGTTTCATTATCTTTTACGGCATCGTATTCCATCCAATCGCGGGAGTACCATTTTTTTAACTGCCCCTCCTTACTATCTAAATAATGTCCGGGAGGAAAAAGCTCTATTTTAGTACAGGTTCCTTCCAAGGCTTTTAATTCTGAAGCTACATAAAAAGTGCCATTTTTGTCCCATCCCATGTAGAGTGGTATAATGCCCATATGATCACGTGCCACAAAATAAGTGTCCTGCGCTACATCATAGATCGCAAAACCAAAAATGCCGTTCATGTCATCCAAAAAGGCAGCACCTTTTTTCTGATACAAGGCTAAAATAACCTCGCAATCCGATTCGGTCTGAAAATGATATGTTCCTTCAAATTGCTTACGCAGCTCTCTATGGTTGTATATTTCACCATTGGCCGCAAGTACCAAGTTTTTATCGGCACTAAACAATGGTTGCTTTCCCGAAGCAGGGTCAACAATAGCCAACCGTTCGTGGGCTAAGATGGCCTTGTCATTTGCAAATATACCACTCCAATCCGGACCACGATGTCTTACTTTTTTAGACATCTCTAAGAGTTGAGGTCGCAAAACTTCCGTACTTTCTTTTACCTCAAAGGCACACACTATTCCACACATGATTTCTGAATTAATTTCATATTTGCAGCAAAAGTCTAATTAATATTTCTATTATAAAACATAAAACGACAATTAACTACATATTAATATAAAAAAGGAGTATATAATTATAATATGAAACTTAATTTTTTGTTTCTATGACAAAAGAAGTCATTTTGTAAGTTATGTTAATTTTAACGTCTTTTTATGTATGCAAAGCTTAAATCCTTAGTAGCTTTGAAAAAATATACTTAAAACCTGAAAAAAAAGTAAAATGAAAAAATTAGTAGCACTTTGTACTTTGGTTGTTGCACTCGTATGCACTACCGCCGTTTCGGCACAATTTAGTGGATTGGATAATAGCCCGGCAGACATTGCTGCTTATCCCGCAAGCGGACAAGTTCCGAATAAGTTGGTGAAAGTTATTTACAGCAGACCGCAATTAAAAGGACGTTCCTTATCCGAACTGGCACCAAATGGTCAAGTCTGGCGAACCGGAGCCAACGAGGCTTCTGAAATTACCTTTTATAAGGATGTAACCTTTGGAGGAAAATCAATTAAAGCGGGGTCTTATTCCTTGTTTACCATTCCCTCAGAGAAAGAATGGACTGTTATTTTGAACAAAAAACTGAACCAATGGGGTGCCTACTCCTACGATCCTTCTGCGGACGTGGTTCGCGTAACTGCTTCTGTGAGTAAAAACGAAACTCCTATAGAAGCTTTCAGTATCGGATACCAAGAAGTAGACAGTGCCATACATTTGCTTATGGGATGGAGCGATGTTAAAGTTGCCGTACCCATTGTAGCTGCGCTATAATAAAAAAATAAGTATTAATTTATTTTGAAAGCCGAAACGACATAATCCTGTTGTTTCGGCTTTCTTATTTAGGTTTCGTTTTCAAAAACACCTTTTATTCTGTCTATATTGTCATCCATTCTTTTTATTGGCGAAAAGAGATGTTATACTAGGGTTAAATAAGTTCCCATAAACGTATTTTACCCCTTTTTCTGTCCGGATAGATATACCGCAGTTGCTGTTACTTTTGGGATTTCTGCCTCCTCAATTTGCATAATATTAGTGGGCATCTAGCCTATTTTTTGCGTCATACGTTGCCAAAATATCGGCGTTGTTACCCACTGTAACAAATTTACCGTCCTTCACCGCAAAGGCCTCTGCTTTGGAAAAAATGGAATCTACTGTGTAAATATTGGCATTATAAACCACCAAATCTGCCATTAGTTTTGGTTGTTTACAGCCAAAAAGTATAAGTGCAACGGGTAGTAGCAGTTTTTTCATTGGGATACGATACTTTGAGTCTCTTTTGTACCTATTCCGGCATTACAGCACGAACACCTTTAATAGTCATAGTACCCTCAGAAGAAACGCTTTGTCCGGAAAGCGTATCCTTATCTGCTGTTAAGGTCACCGTAACTGTGGTGCCTTCTACAATCACTTTAAAGCTTATTTCGTTATCTTTCACTTGTACATCTTCTCCTTGAATGCTACCCTGATTTAATTGGACCACTACACTGTAACGTCCATCAGATTTATCTATAACCATAACACCCCTACTGTATTCATAAGGAGCGTTGTCTACCGTGTAATTCCAATACCCGATAAGCTCATTTTCATTCGCAACAAAATGCATAGTACTGGTATTATACTGCATGAGATTTGTTGATTTTCGTGCGTTTGCAGCAATGTTTAGCAGCAAAGCAGCACAGATAAAAGTTACGACTGTTTTCATATGTTTGTTTTTATTGTTTTATGGTTTTTATTTGAAAATATCCTTTTTACAGCTATTATTTTTAAAAAACAGCTACTTTAATTTTTGAGAATGAATCCATTGGTCTATTTTCTCTTCCAGAAGGATCAATGGCAAACTTCCGGAATTTAAAACTTGACTATGAAAATCCCGAACATCGAATGCCGTTCCCAATTCCCTTTCTGCCTTGGTTCGAAGTCCTCTGATTTTTAATTGGCCAATTTTATAAGACAATGCCTGACCCGGAGTAGCCATATAACGCTCTATTTCGGCAATAATGCCTTCTTCCGATTCGGCCTCATGATCTAAGGAATATTGGATCGCCTCTTCCCTAGTCCATCCCTTGGCATGCATACCGGTATCGACCACTAAACGTATAGCTCGGTGCATTTCCATGCTCAGCATACCAAAATACTGATAAGGATCCTCATAAAGACCAAGTTCTTTCCCTAAAGATTCGGCATACAAGGCCCATCCTTCTACAAAAACACCCATGCTCTCCGGATGCAAAAATTCGGGTAGTTCTTTATTTTCTTGTTGTAAGGACAATTGGTAATGATGTCCGGGTACAGCTTCGTGAAGAAAAAGTGCCTCATCTTGAAACGTATTGTAGGCGCGCACATTAGGAATTGGCACATAAAAAATACCGGAACGGGAGGCATCTTTAGCACCTGGCACATATTCTGCACTTGCAGAAGCTTCTCGAAACGCCTCCGTACGACGCACCTCGTAATCTGTTTTTGGACGCATCCTAAATACCTCATCCAAGTGTATATCAACACGCCGTCTGATCGTATTAAAATTTTCAATAACTTCCTCCGCTTTGGTATAAGGCATCTGTTCGGGACTGGATCGGATATGGTCAAAAAAGGCTTTAAGCGTGCCGTTAAATCCCAATTGCTGCTTTACCTCTTCCATTTCTTTTGAAATTCGGGCTACTTCCTTTTGGCCTAATTCGTGAATTTCATCCGCCGACAGCGTACTGGTGGTATGTAATCGGATGAGATACTCATAGGTTTTTGTTCCGCCGGGCAATGCGCCTATGCCAGATGTTTCTCGAGAGACGGGAAGATAGGTATGGATCAAAAAATCATTTAATTTAGCATAAGTCGGTATCAATTTATTCGTAATAAAATTACCGTACGCCATGCGCAAACGATCTCGCTCTTCCAAGCTAAAATAGTCGGGCATTACCGTTACCGGTTTATAGAACAAGTGCTCCATAGTAGGCATATGAATAAACTCTTGTAACTGCGGAATCATTTTAAGCACCAGCACTTTAGGCAACACTACCTTCCTATCTATACCTAACTTCATTTTCACAATGCAGGTGTCTAAAAAAATGAGATAATCCTCAAGGCGCTCTAACCAATTATCGTAATCCTGTACTGTGGCAAATGGCTGTATGCTTGTACCTCCAGCCAACTGAGCAACAAATAGATGCAGGGATTGTATCTGTATGAGTGGCATAAGTTCAAAACTGGGTAAATCGTACATGGGAGATGCTATAGTGACCAGCTCGTTGGACAAACCTTCCAACTTAACCTGGCAGTCCCACTGCATAACCCTAAGACTCAACCGTTGCGCCGAAGTGAGCTCCACGGCATCAAAATGAGATAGCTGTTCCAAAAAATAGGTGTACTTTTTTTGAAGAAATTGCTGATAGTCATCTGATATATAATTGGCAATGGTGTCATTATAGGTCGTAAAACCCGCTTTGGTAGCTTCTATGGGATTAATTCCTTTTTTGAAATCATAATATTCCGCAAAAACCCTTTCAATATTCGTAACAGGGGATGAGGTCTGGTCTTTGCAGGATAAAAATCCGAATAGTACCAACGCTATGAGTATTGCTTTCTTCATCTAATGTTTCACGACCTTAGAAAATATAAGATTTATATTGATCATTTCAACCCGTTTCAAGGCATTGACACCTACGTTTTACATCCAAAAGACATATTCATAAGGGCTTCATTGGCCAATGGCATTCTAAATTATAAAATTAAAATGGAATTCAAGAATTCTAGGATACTAAAGTCTCCCCTGAGACGATTTAGCAGCTGTGTTTTGATGTAATGTACACCACATCCCTATTGCGGATTGTTCGCCTTACCTCCACTTATAGCTAGAAACAAAAGAAATACCAGTCCCAGATAGCCAATAAAATGGTAGGTTCCAAAGGTACTGAAACAATAACTAAATAGGGAAGGCGCCAAAGCACTAGACAAAATAAGAAATGACATCACCCTACCTGTTATGGCTCCTAAATGGGTACGACCGTAAAATCGTGGCCATACTATAGCGTTTAGCACAGCAAAAAATCCGCCCATAATACCAAAACCGCCGATAACCATATACATACCAACGGGCACGGAAAGAAATAGGAGACCTAGAGAGGCCATTACACCTCCAAATAGCATTAAATAGAGATATAATTTTAAGGACATATAATCACTAAGGTAATTAAAAATAGACGATATAGTGACCGCAACTACAGAGAATGGCAAGAATACAGAAATCGCATCTGTTTCCGGAAATCCTTCACTACCAAAAATAGAAATGACATGGAAGGTAAAGCCGGTAATAAAAAAACTGTTGAATGAAAGCATAAGGGCATACACCCAAAAAGCTCTTGTGGTTTTGGCCTCCTTCAGGGAGTACTGTTTGGATATCGCTTTAAAATAATTTTTATCTTCCTTGGTGGCGCCATGCGTGATACCATCAGGCAACAAACCATATAGTTCGGGTGCATTTTTATAAAATTGAAAAATAACAACACTGAGAATCACAAGGCCTAGGCCTAAAAATTGCCATGCCCCTTGCCAACTGTATCGTTCTACCAGAAAATATAACCAAAGGGGAGCGGACGAAAATCCGAAAGAAAGTGCCACACTGCTAAACATATTGGCCTTACCCCTATTCTTGTCGAACCAAATCATAATAATGTTTCTGGAAGCCATGGTA
Source organism: Aurantibrevibacter litoralis (assembly GCF_034651555.1). NCBI lineage: Bacteria > Pseudomonadati > Bacteroidota > Flavobacteriia > Flavobacteriales > Flavobacteriaceae > Aurantibrevibacter > Aurantibrevibacter litoralis. Next base: position 314,546 of record NZ_JAYEEQ010000002.1, read on the forward strand.
AGTACACCTTGACCTGCAAACCGCATCAAAAAAAACAAAAGGGTCAATACCGCAAAGGGCACCACCCATGTTTCCTGCTCTAACCAAATCTGAAAAGTGGCGCTTAATTGCACAGACCACGAACTCAGGTACAATGTAAACGCCAGCACTAAAGTGGCGGCAAAGGCTACATAGCGCGCACCGTATCGATCGAACCACACCCCTGCTCTGCCAATGAACAACGAACTTAAAATAGTACCGATCATGTAGGCGTTGCTAAATTGGTTTCGAGTTAGCCCTAAGGCATCTTTTACGGGATCTGTAAACACAGAAACCCCAATCGTTTGCCCCGGTATGCTTCCCCAAATACCCAAAGTGGCTACCCCTAAAATAACGTAACCATAAAAAAAAGGAAATTTAGCTGGATTTATAAACGAAAATCGATTGAGGTAGGTCATCATTTGAAAACGCAAAAGTACCAATAGCTTTGCTAAATTGCCTCTATAATCTGATTAAATTTTTATGGCCATTCCGATTATGATGGTCCGTGTAGGTTAAGGCTTCCACACGCATTGGTACTCTTTTAATAGCTACTTATACCGACATCAAAAGCCACATCCGCAACGATCCTTCTAAAGCAAACGCTGTTTAAAAGAACGACGATGCACTCGTTAAAAATCGAATTTATGAGTTACCCCACCTAGAATTTGAAAGCCTTGTACCGGATAATTGGCAAAGCGCTCGTAGTTGGTATTGCCTATATTATTGGCCTTGACAAACACCGACCATTGTTCGGTAAGTCTATACCCTGCGTGGGCGTTTGCATCAAAATAGCTATCGAGTGTCACTAAGGTGGCGGGAAAGTCGGATGGAGCCACGTTTTGTATGACCACTGAAGCTAGATCATCTCGTTCACCCACAAAAAATAGATTGGCACCCACAAACCAATTCGCATCAATTTGGTAATCCATAAAAAGAGAAGCCGTCAAATTGGGTAAATTCCATGCCGGATTATCCGTTTCTGTATCGTAATCATACACTTCGGCATTCATTCCCAAAGAGAAATTACGGTTTATAGCTACCGTAAGTTCCCCGAAAATACCTAAGGTTTTTACATCGTCGTAAAACACTTCAAAGGAATTTCCAAAAAAATAACCCTTGGCATCGTTTCGAAATAAATTCTGTGGATTTAGCTTAAACAAAGGTCTCCTATTTTCTGCAGTATAGGATCCTTTGAGGTTATAACTTACGTTGGCGCCCAATTTGCCCTTTACACCAACGTAAGCATTATATTGTGCATCGGTAGGTTGTATCTCTAGGGTTGGCGACACAAACGGATTTTTACCCACAAAATCGTAGTACGAATTTTGACGTAATTCGCCTTGAACTCCACCGTAACCAATGATCGTTTCATCAACCAACCTGTATGAGGCGGTTACCTCCGGATAGATAAAAAAATCGCCATCGCTATTTTCCGCGTCTAAACCGTACACCAAGCCAACGCCCAAATTCAGTGTAAGGTCGTCTTGTAAAATAGTGAAATTAGGATTGATTCCAAACTGTATATGACTGTAATTGATACCGGAAGCATTATCAAAGTTTAGGTTACCATAAGTGAAATCGCCCCCCACATAATCTAATTTGGCTTTCAAAGTGATCATCTCCTGATTTATGGGAAATTCAAAGGTAGTTTTTAGTACCGCTCTGTTTTCTCCCGAATCTGCAGCATCCCAAAACCGCCGTCCAACAATTTCTGCATTTTTAAAAAAAGAATCTTCCAAAACCACGTGCCCCCCGGCTTCTACATTATAATAGTTTTGCCGTTCGTCTATACCGTTTATGATATCATCGCTAAACGCCCCATCCGGAATACCGTACCAATTGTACAGGCGATGCTGAAAACCCAGATGGGCACCCCAATGAAGATCCCTGCTTTTTTTAGCGTATGTCGCATTTAATTTGGTATTATAATATACATTGTCCAGCGCCGTGCCATCGATATCGCCACTGGAAGAATTATGATTTAGACCAATATCTAACGTTTCCTCTCTGCTCAAGGCCCTACTGGTATAAAAATCGGCTAGGGCATTGTTAAAATTTCCCAAGCCCAAGGAAGCATAGGAATTAAACAATTTTTCGGGTGCCGCCTTCTTTACGCCAGTTGCCTTACCCTTGGCCGGGGTAAACGTGGAAGCGACAGGTACGGAGAAAATACTGTAATTAATTTCTTTTTTTTGAAGAACTATAGAATCGTTGAGATTGGGTAGTGAATTAATTTTAAAAGCATCGGAAATTGTGGGAGTATAGGCCTTAGTGACGGTAACGGTCTCGGTTCCCAAATCGTTCTTTTCTTGAGCCGTAGTCCACAGTGCTGCACCAAAAAAAAGTATTATAAATATATAAATATGTTTGTACATAGGTGTTCTTTTGTCGCTTTTATTTTAGTTTTGTTCGGGAGTAACCGACGAATTGCTTTGTGCCTCTTTCGCTTTTATTCGGGCAAGTTCTGCTGAAGCATCATCTACAATCTCCGGATATTGAGTAAAATTGGTCATCACACTTTCTAGGATATACGTGGCCTGAAAAGCATCTCCCAAGGCATAAAAATTCTTAGCCATCAGTACCAAACCTTTTCCACCCCACTCTTTGTAGCCCGCAAAATCCTTGGCTAACTTTTGTACCGAAGTATTGGAAGCTTCATGATTTCCTGCTTTGTTCTTAAAAAAAGCATCGTAGTACCAAGCCTCTGCTGCCAGCGCACCGGAAGCTATTTTAAGCACCTCACTGTAGGCTGTTTTGGCGCGCTGTTCGTTGTTTGTTTTTATAGCCGATCTGGCAATCATGGTATGGGCATCGCTTTTAATCCTGTCGTCTATCTTTGCGGTAGCCAATACTTTTTCGGCATAGGCTATGGTTTGGGTGTAATTCTTTTGCTCGTAAAACCCTTTCATAAGATTGGACTGCGCAAAGGTTATATTTTGCGTAATTTCCGCCCTAGCTTCCAATTCCTTCAAGTACGGTAGGGCTGGGGCATAGTTATTCTGATGGATATAAATTTCACAAATTCGGGTTAGGGCTTGTTCGCTGTGTTCGTTAATACCCCTATCAGCTACCGCTTTGTATAACGGAAGTGCCTTTTCACGCTCACCGGCACCAAAATGCAATTGTGCCAAATTAAAATTTGCCTGTAATACGTGCAAACCATTGGGAAACTGTTTTAGGTAGTCTTCATATCCACGGATAGCCGCAGCCGTCTTTCCTTCTATAAATTGTTTATCGGCAGATTCGAAGGTGGCATTGTCCAGTTCGGCATCAGACACTTCTACAAAATCTAAATTTCGCACCCACTCCGCATACTCGCTTACCCGACCTAAATCCACATAAATTAATTTGGCCGTAGCCACGCCCTGTTTTGCTTCTTGTGAGTTGGGATAATCGCGCACCACCGTTTTAAATTTTGAAAGTGCCTGTTCGCTTCTATTGGCGTTGTAATGCACCAGCCCTTGCCGTAGCATGGCTTGGGGTACCAATGAACTCCCTTTGTAGTTGTTAATCAGCTTCTCGTAGGTCTGCAAGCCTTGGTCTATCGCATTGGTTCTAATCTGCGTATTTCCAAGCTCGAACAAGGCGTCGTCATTTAAAGAAGAATTAGGGTATTTGGCCACAAAAGCGCTTAACTCTTCAATCTTTGTAGCATTCCGATCTACAAAACCGTAACTCAATGCTTTTTGAAAAGTGGCATAATCTTTTTCCGGTCCTTCCAAAGCTAACGCTTTGTTATAGGCTTCCATAGCCGGCCAGTATGCACTTGTCACAAAATAACTATCGCCCAACCGCAGGTAGGCATCGTGTAATTTATCGGTATCCCTGGATGCTGAAGAAGAAAATGCATTAAAATTAGTAATGGCATTATTGTAATCCTTTAATTTGAAGTACGTATAGGCCAAATTGTAATGCAGATCCATGTATTCGGTAGTTGCTTTGGCCGTTAGATTTTGTTGAAATTGAAGATAATCTGCTAATGCATCATTATAGTACCCCATTCGATAGTGTGCTTCCGCCTTCCAATAGCTGGCACGTGCCTTAAAGTGGAGATCCTCTCCGCCACTGTCAATTGATTTTTTGAACAAGCTCACTGCCGCATCATAATTGGTGTCCAAAAATAATTCTACACCCCGGTAAAAGGTCACCTTCTGATAGGTGGTTTTACTGGCAAAATTTCTGTTTTTCTCCAGCAAGGTTATGGCACCCTCAAAATTCTTTGACGTAATATAAGAATCTACCAAAAGCTCCTGAATTTCTGTAGTATACGTGGTATTCGGGTATTTCTGAAGATACGTGGATAACACCTGAGGAACGGGTTCGTAAGCATTGCCTATTTCATAACTCAACCGAGCGTAATTAAGATAGGCATCGGATTGTATTTCCGGAGTAAAATCCATTTGAGAGGCATTGCGAAAGGCATTTAAGGCTTCCTGCTTTTTATCTAGTTTTAAATAACATTCCGCCAAATGGTAATACGCATTTTGAGATACACTGTTGGTGCCTCCAATAATTTTGTTAAACTGCTGAATGGCATTGGCATAATCGCCTTGTTGGTAATAACAGTAGCCTAACAAATAATAATCTGTATTGCTCCATTTTCCCTTTTTACCCTTATATTCTTCTAAGTATGGAATGGCGTTGGCGTATTGCTTTAGATTGAAATAACTTTCGCCTATAATCTTATTTAGTTCAGAAACCTCTTGCCGGTCTGCTTTGGGCAATTGCCTTTTTGCTAAGCTTATGGCTTCTTCAAAATTGCCTAATTTAAAGTTCATATCGGCCTGATAGTACGACAGTTTTTCATTGAGTAAATCCGGATCCGTGATTTGATCGAAGCGTTGGTTGGCCCCCTCATAATCGTCTTGTTGGTAGGCTATATAGCCCAGATAATACTTGGCCTGTGACCCATAGGTTGTAGAATTTGAAACCTGATTAAGGTAGCGTTCTGCTTCTTTTGGCTTGTTTGCCGTGTAAAGTGCATACCCATTATTAAAATTAAAACGCTCTTTCTCCGGACGCGACATCGCACTTTGATCTACCTTGGCATACCACTTTAAGGCATAAGGATACTTTCCGGTATCAAAATAATAATCGGCTACATCTAAAAATGCCGAATTTCTTTTGGTAGATGTGGGGTATTGCGCCACAAAATCTTCCATGGCCTTGTCTGCTCCTAATTGATTAAGTCGTATAGCCGCATTAGCTGCATAATAGGCACTACTAGCTTGGGTCTCCATGTCGAGCGCAGAGGCTTTAACCCTGTTAAAAATAGTTTGCGCTGCCTGGTACTGTTTGTTATGGTACAGTGCCAATGCTTCCTGATATTCTTTTTGATCGTGTGTGTAGATTTTGGATTCTTGCGAAATGCTCATCCAAATCACCCCAAGTAGCAAGGGGAGTACTGTGCTTACTTTTTTAACCATAGTGTTCTAAAACTATTTTCAGTGGTATAACGGTCAATATTACCTCTAAGTATATGACAAAGAAAAAAGATTTTAAGAACCGGAGGGGTATTATTCGGTAGGACTTATTACTTTTATATCAACAACAAAAATCATGAACGAAAGCATTTTGCAATTAAAGGATGTCGCCGTTTTCCAAACGGATAATATGGTACTTAACGAGGTAACGCTCGAGATTAAAAAAGGCGAATTTGTGTACCTTATTGGGCGCACCGGCAGCGGCAAGAGTAGCTTAATGAAGTTGCTCTACGGGGATCTTCCCCTGCGAGAAGGATCGGGAAAAGTGGTGGACTTTAACCTGAAAACACTTCAAGAAAAAGATATTCCGTTTTTACGGCGTAAATTGGGCATTGTATTTCAGGATTTTAATCTTTTACCCGATAGAAACGTAAACAACAACCTCCTTTTTGTATTAAAGGCTACCGGCTGGAAAGATCACAACAAAATGGCCACTAAAATTGAAGAAGTGCTAAACAAGGTAGGTATGAGCACCAAAGGCTTTAAATTTCCGCATGAACTTTCCGGTGGCGAGCAACAACGCATTGCCATTGCTCGGGCTTTGCTAAACGATCCGGAACTGATTTTGGCCGATGAGCCCACCGGAAATCTGGATCCACAGACCAGTGTGGAAGTGATGAAGGTGCTGCAGGAAATAAACAAAACCGGGCGCACCATTCTTATGGCCACCCACGATTATGCCCTTATTTTAAAATACCCGTCCAAAACCTTGAAGTGCGACGGCAGCAAGGTTTTTGAAGTAATACAGAAAGCGGTGTAACCAAGTGGATTTTGATTGTTGTAGTAAACTTCTCAGTGTGTTGTGCTTTACCTTAAAGAATAAACGTGAGGCAACGAGTTAACTAAATCAACCCTCTTCCATAGCTCTCTCAATTTCCATTTGATGTCGTGATCGTTTAAACTCTGTTTGGGCTATCGATTTCATTTTCGTTCTTTTTTGAGCTGTCGATGTTTCCTTCGTTTCTACTACCTCTGCCTTTTGTGTATCTTCTATTTCTTCCGTTTTGTCATTCTCGGTAGAAGCAGAAATTTCACTCTGGGAGCTTTCGTTCTCTCCGGCATCTTCATTGTTTTTAGTCTTGGCTACTATTTTGGCCTTTAACTGTTGGGCTGATGTATGGCAGTTGGACTCGGTCTCTATTGAAGCCAATATTTCCAGGGCGGTTTCATTATTGTTCTTGGATATTTCGGCCTTTGCCATCACCAGATTTTTTTCGCAGGTTTTGTTAAGATATCCCTTGTATGCTTCATCCAGTTTTCTTTGGATCTTTTCATAGCAATCGCCGCCAACTTCCTTGGGTACCGGATATAAAAGAGCAATGGCTTCGCTATATCTTTTTTGGCTGATCATCGTATCTGCCTCGCTGTACAACCTGTCGCAATTGGAACGATAGTAGTCCAAAATCTTGGTTTTTGCGCTTTGCAAAAAGTTTTCTATGGCATCTCCTTTCGTTTTTATTTGGGATATGCTTTGATCGATTGCTTCGTTCTTGGAATACCCATCGCCGGTGATTTCCTGACTGTATACACTATAGACCTTTCCGGTTTTTACTTCTTTAACGATCAGGCTCAGTTCTACCTCTATCAAATGAACGTTTCGAAGACCTTCCACCACTTTATGGTCATATATTTCGTACTTGGGGTACATAATGAATTTTTCGGTATACCCTTCTCCCGAAATACCGTAATTGCTTACCATTCTGAGCATTCTGGAATGAAGCTTGGAAGTTTGGCCACTTGTAAGGCCATTCATTTGTACCGGAACAACTACGGAGATGTTTAGATCGTCTTCATTTTCATTTTGGGCTTGGAGACCAAAAACTCCTGTTACGAGAAGTAGTGTGAATAGGCATATTTTATTTGTCATGATTACGTATTTATTGGATTGTGATGTAAATGGTGCCGCGGCTATTATCAAACTTAACAGGGACATTTATTTTGTCGAAAAATCGATCCAGCTCGCGTTCCACTTTCCGAGCCGTCATGTTGGAACAGTTCTTGGGGTCGCGCACCGGATAGCGATAGTCTTCTACCATCAATTTGGTTTCGGTAACAAAAGTGACCACATAATAATTGTTCAGTGCTGTATCTTCTAGCCAGTCCTCAATGACGTACTTTAACTTTTCTCCCTGTTTTGGCACATCATCATCCATGGTGATCCCTGCGTTTTCTGCTAGGCTAAACTCCATTTTTACCGACTTGCCCTTTTCTCTCATTTCGCTCCATTTACCGTTCATAGTTGCCATAAAAACATCTATGAGCTTTGGCTCTTTGGCATTCCTATTCACATAAATTGAATTTGTGGGTTTATTATCACTTTCGGTTTCCTTACGCATGGTTGCGGTAAGCAACATGATCTTGTCCGTTGCCCGGTTTAGGTTTCCGACCATGCTAACACTGGCCATAGACTGGCCATTATCGGTTATATTGGCTTCCAATATAATTGTTGCGTTATTCCCATTTGGAGAAAAATTAAAAATGGGGTCTATTTCCACGATAATGTCAGAAGGAATATTCCTAAATAGTCTGTTCTTGAATTCGGTCTGATTGTCCTTTGTGACAGCCTCATCTCTCATCGTGGCTTTTAGCGTTGTTTCGAAGTCCAAGGTGGTATACCCGCGTTCATCAAAGGCCTGCTTCATTTTTGAAATGGCTACTCTAACTTCGGGTTGGTCATCCATTATGGTGCGTAAATCCTCGCCTTCATTAGTCCTAGGCAAAACCATAACGCTAGGTTGAACAGTTAAGACATCACAATCTTTCTGCCCAAACGATTTTTGAAAGCAACACAGTACAAATGCACTTGCGAATACTACATATTTTAATTTCATAGTCCGAATTTTCTAATTACTTTTTTATCCTCGAGATCTTTTCTCAATGCCCTAAGATTTATGGTAAGGGTTACATTGGCCTGCCGGGAACCCCCTTTTACTTTTTCGACACTTTCGTTGGAGCGTATAATAAAAGATTCCATTCTGTTTTCATAAAAATCGGTTAGGTATTCTTTATGGGTTTTATACGCTGCTTGTTCGTCTATGCCAATTAATGGGTCATTAAAGGGGGAACTTGCCACCCCACGAAAGAAAATATTCTGGAACGAAAGTTTTTTCGCATTGTATATTGCCTCTACTTCATTGTTGCCAAAATCCATGCTGCGCAACGTTACTGTGTTTCTAGCTTCACTACTTAGGTAAATTACCCTTGCCGAGGCTACTTGTGCATTTTTGTTGGTGCCTTTGCAGGATGCTAAGACCATTGCCAAAATAAAAATTCTTACTAGCTGCTTCATTTTACTTGGGTTTACAGATTAGTGTGGCTTGGTTGTTATATTTTTCCAAAAGCTCCTTACCCCCTTTGGTTACCGATGCGGTGGACAATTCGGCACCTTCCACGGCATCAATTTTTACATCTGCGATCCATTTTTCCCTAATGGTTTCCCTATCGCCAATGCTCACCGAGGAAATTTCGTAAACGCTGATGGCATTGTTCTTTTTGGCTCCATGGGCCTCCCCTACATTGATCAATATTTTTTTTGCCTCTCCCCCTTTTTCCTCCTCAATGGACAGAATGGCAATGGCTTTGGCCACAAAACGGTTTAGGAATTTCTCCATGCTTTTGGCCAAGGAATTCAAAGCACTTCTAAAAGCTTCCTGCTCGGTTAAGCCCCCAGAAATATTAGGGTTTAGCATTCCAACTTTAAAAATCTGGGTTTCCAAGGTTTGTGACGTTTCGGTATCAAGAATGTCCAGTGAAAAACTAAAAACAGCACGCAACACTTCTTGGTCAGCGATTTTTGATTTTTGAAGTAGCCCTATTGCCTTCTTATACTCTACACTGATCAATTTTCCGGCAATGATGTTTTCTGCTCCGGCAATGAGTCCCTGCTCTACCACTTTTGCGTTAATGGATGTAATATCCTTTTGAATTTCTTGTTCCGTACGAACGATACCCAGACTTTCTCTGTCCAAAACCTCAAAGTTTCGCGAGTTTACCAAAATTTCTTTTACTTTTTGGAAAATATACTCGGCCTCCATAAAGCCATTTTCAACGCTTGGAGCTTTTATAGATTGCAAGCCTATGGTGGGCTGTTGCCCACATAAAGCCCCTGTAACACAAAGTGCACATAAAAAAATAGATACTCGATTTCTCATTTTCATGGTTTCAATTTTAGTATTCTGTATTGATTAAAAGATTATATTTCTAAGTTTCATCTATTTCAGGCTATTATTCGATATCGTAAAAGGCATCGACATAATCATAGCCGAACTTTATGATTATCTCTTGTTTTTTGTTTATAAATCCTTGCTGCCCACCTACTTTTACCGGGGCAAGACCATTTAAAAAAACAAATGCGTCTTCGTATTGTGGTGCAATTACTTCCTCTCCTTTTCTATTGATAAATCCCCATCTTCCCTCCATTTTAACAGGTGCCAAATCTTCTGAAAAACCCCAAGTATGTTCGTATTTTGGTTCTATAATCACTTTTCCGTTTTTTGCTATGAATCCCCATTTTCCGTCTATGTTTACCGGTGCCAAACCTTCCGCAAAAGGCAAAGCGTAATCAAAACTAGGTGGAACAACCATAACATTCTGTTTGTTTATAAACCCTTCTTTGCCATTGATGCCCACCGGAGCCAATTTTTCAGAAAACAAATACGCACTGGAATATGTAAAGGGAACAACAACTTCGCCCGTTTTGTTTATATAGCCCCATTTACCATCCTTTTTTACAGGAGCCAATTCCTCTGAAAAAGAAATTGCCTCATCGTATTCGGCTGCAATGACCGTGTTGGCGTAGTGGTCTATAAATCCCCATTTGCCATATATTTTAATTGCGGCAAGGCTATCTGAAAATGGTAATGCATCTTCATAGAACATGGGTATCTTTATATTGTCATTCTTATCTATAAAACCCCATTTGCCATTATTTTGCACGAGTGCCAGACCTTCGGCCATTTTCCATGCCATCTCATATTTAAAGGGAATCACCGCTTTACCCTCCTTGTCTATAAATCCCCATTTCTGGCCCTCGCGTGCCAAGGCCAGTGCTTGGACACTATTGGCCATGGCAGAATAGAAATAACCACCTACAAGAATTAATAAAACCACAAACAATATAAGAATGGGGATTCTCCTTTTTTTACTTCTTTTGGTCTTCATTATACAAGTATAAATTGGTCTGTAGTTCCACCCACGGGAAACTTTTGTTGGCTTGTGATCTACTTATAAAACATAAATTAGTTGTGTTGCTAACAGCATCTAGGTTCCCAAAAGGGTTGCCCTCAATTTCAAACTCTTTACTGAAAGGGATTTGAAAATCGTAATTTTCTATACGCACTACCACAAAGCCGGAACCTATAAATTTATTTGCATCCTTCGTAAAGAAAGAACTTCCAAAATTTTGAAGAACATTCAAATTATCGGACTCCATATCTAATGGCACCTTAATTTTCTGGAAGCTTGGTGCATGGATCAATGAATCTAAAACACCTTCCAAAAAAACCTTATCGGATTGTTTTGACTTTAATGAAATCTCTATTTTTTCAATTTTAAAATCAAAAGATTGCGAATTGTAGAAGTGTACATTAAGACGGAAATAGGATCGTAATGGATTGAGATTTGCAAATGGATTTAGCTTTTCAATTTCAATTTCATTAAGCACCAAATCGCTACTTAGTACGTTGTCTGTTATAAAGCTTTTTGCATCATAAGGAACGCTTACTTCGAAGGATTTTCGTATTTTTTTTAATGGGTGTACAGCAAATGCTTTACCTGTAAAATAAAAGTTTACCTTATCCTGCGCCAATATCTGCTTGTGCTTTTTATGCAACTGCGACAGACTTAGGTTACCGGTGATGGCAAGTGCAACGGTGTCCTTGACTTTTATGAACTGCGGATTAATTAAACTTCCGCTACCCATTTTCGCATCATCATAATTAACATCAAAAAGCAGTTCCCGTAACTCATAATTGTAATTTGTTGGATTATATACATTGGCATCAACGGTAAAATAAAATATAGAATCCTTTAACCCCTTAAAAGCCATATTGTCATTGGAAATGAAGACGGGTTCGGCCACCGTACATGAGCCTAAAAAAAGGGTTATTGCGACAACATTAAGAATTTTCATATACTGTCTTTTTTATTAAGTGAAATAAAAATTAACAGGTACATGATTATGCTCAATACCAATATGGCCAAAATATTGGCATGTATCGTGTTAAAGGTATTGCCGATTAATACACCATCGTTTATTAAATCGGTATCGTATAGCCCAAGTTGGTCCAATGCGCTTGCTGCTTCGCATTTACAATCATTTTTATGGTAACCATCCGGATTAAACTCAGGAACAAGTACACTTTCTTGCTCCAAGGAATTATTTTTAAAATAACCGTCCTGTAGTCTTGAAAATCCTTCCGTACCCCAACGCCCAAGAGTAAAAAAACTCAAAACTTCTATGAAGCGTGTATCCAATTTTGTCATTACCCCAGCCAACATAATTTGTGGCATTAGAGTTATGGGCACTACAGTCATCACTTTTTCCGTAGTGTTGAAATACGATGACAAGAACAAGCCTATTAGGGTGGCCGAACATGAAACCAAAAAAAGATAACCAACGCTTTCCCAAAAAGGTCTTAAATAAGTTTCCGGAAATTCCTGGATTGCATTAATTTTAAAATTTAGATAGATGATGGACACAAAGACTATGACTTGTACCATTGCTATCAACGCAAGTATCAACAATTTAGACACAATGTAGGTGTTGATATTAAGATTGAACATGCGCTCCCTTTTGTAAATGGGCAACTCACTGACAATTTCCTTGGCCGAGTTACTTACCCCGAACCAAATGGCGGAAATAGAAGTTAAAAAAATTACCCCAATGCGAAACTCACTGAAAACGAGACTTACCAAGCCTCCAATAATAATAGGTTGTAATAGCAATAATAGTAGGTTACTATAATCGTTCAATTTTATTTTTAAATACCGAGCCGCCAACCAGTAGAGCTGTCGGAAACTTGAATCTGGTTTACTTTTGTTAAATTTTGCATTTGTTTTCAAAGAAAGAACATCTTGTTTTGGTGCGATATACTGTTTTTTAACACCCTCCAAATCACTCATTCTACTGTAAACTTCTATAATACTATCTACTTTAAAATAGGTTGTTATTTTTGTTGGTGGCCCTTTATAGACCAAGTGACCATTTACGCCCAAGAAAACGACCTCATCCACATAATTGAGATCTTCTGGTTTATGGGTTACCATGATTATGGACGTTCCCTCTTCGGTTAAAGCCCTTAAACTCTTAAGAAAACTGTCTATGGTTTCTGGGTCTAAAGGAGAAGTAGGTTCGTCTAAAAATAGAATAGTGGGTTCAGTCAGTAACTCAACCGCAATTGAGATTCTTTTTCGTTGCCCGCCAGATAATTCCTTTACTTTTTTTTGTTTGATGTCCTTTTGCCCTTTTGGATTGCCTTGGTCATGTTGATCCAATTTTAAGCTTTTAAGAACCTTATTGATACGGACATCGATTTCTTCTTGAGATGTACCGTCCGGTAGCCGAAGTTTTGCAGCATAAAAAAGGGTCTTATACACGCTCAATTCTCTATGAATGATGTCTTCTTGAGGCACGTAACCTATGCTTTTTTTTACCAGATCATAATGGTCTATCAAAGAAAGTCCATTAATAAATACCTCGCCCGAAGTGGCAGGATTGTCACCGTTCAGACATTTAAGTAAGGTAGATTTACCACAACCCGAAGGTCCCATTAAGGCCACAAAACTCTTGCTTTCAATATCTAACGATAAAGGGTGTAGCCCTATTTTATCATTGGGGTATATTTTGGTGATGCCCTTGGCTTGTATGGCTAATTTGTGCGGTTCCATAGGGCTACCGAGCAAGATGGTTTTCCAAGCATTCCCTTCTATCACGTGAAAAGGGATGTGTTGAAGTTAATTTTTGAAATAAAGACCTCTTCTCACTTTTTTCTAATTTTTTAAAAAAATCGGCGAACTTGCTAGTGTCATAACCGCCTTTCCGAGCAATTTCCAATCCGTATTTGTCCGCTTCATACTCATCAATTTGATCAAAAGGGGCAGATATCTTGTGGTTTATGTCTATGGCTACTTTAGAGAAGGCATCTGCTCCGACTACATTCATCGCCTTAGATGTTGCCATTACTTTCTTTATTTTCCTTTCCACATGAAGCTTTTCATTATGTCCTATTTCATGACCTAGAATAAAGGCGAGCTCATCCATAGAATCTACATAGGAAAGTAGGCCGGTAGTAAGATATACATATCCCCCCAACATAGTAAAGGCATTTACTTCGTCAGACTCAAGGACGTATAATTTTAATTGAATCGGATTGTTTGATTGCTTTTCAAGATTCTCAAAAGTTTCAAAAACCGCCTTTTTATTTGGGAATTCCGTAGCCAGTTTATATTTCTTAAGCACCAATTCATTATTTTTTTTACCTATTTCCTTTTTCTGTCTTTGAGAAACCGTGAACATATTGTCTAAGGATTTATTCTCTAATTGTTTAAAATAGAAAGAAGGACCGTCCAGCACATGCCCGCAATTGACCCCTACCGCCTTATATATCGATTGTGATTGATCCACATCGCCCTGCATTTGCGCATAGGAAAGAAGGATACCACCGACGAGAAAAAATAACATTTTTACATGTACTATGTACTTGTTCATATTTGCCTTGTTGGATTTTAAAAACGAACGCACTTTCTGCAAATCGGTATTATTTTAAAAATTTTCTAAAGACCCGATTGCCCCATTGCTTACCGAACAAACATAACGCCCAATAGGGACAAACCCTTACGGAAAACCGTAAAGAGGTAATTATAAAATGATATTTCGACCAAGGGCTGATAAATTGGTTAAACAACGTGGACATGTTGTTTTTTTCAAGAAACCGGAACCCTTCTAACCGGTTTACTTATATAAGTTTTGCGCAAGAGAAATCGGAGAGATTTGCTTGAATAAAGAATAACAAACATTGGGTTTGTTGCAAATATTTAACTAAATAAGTCCTATATCCTTTGCGTTAGCTACCAAGTGGATGGCATTATTCGCTTTTAGCTCTATCTTAAGCCGGTTCAAGCGTTTCTCTATAGCGCTAATGCTGCTGGGCACCACCTCATTTTTTGTAAAATAGTGCGAAATTTCGGCTTGGGTTAACCCCTTAGATAATTGCTTTAAAAGTTCGATGTCGTAGTCTTCAATTTCAAAAACTTCCTTTTTGTGCATAATGCTCAATAACTCAGGGGACATATAGGTTTTGCCTAAACTGAGTTCCAGAATGGCCTGAGTAAGATTCTTCAAACCTGCCCTTCCTTTTATGACGTAGCCGTCTACCGCATGGTCGTTAAAAAAAGTCCTTATTTTTGTGGGTCTATCTTCTACCGAATATAGGATTGTTTTTACCCCTGGTTGGTGCGCCTTAAGACTATTGAGCAACCCATAGCCATCACTTATGGTACTTTCCCTGTGGTCCTTTTTAAAAGATAGGTCGCTAATGACCAAATCAAAAGGAGCGTTGTCTTTTAGGGCTTTTAAAAATTTTAGGTAAGCGTCATCGCAATAGGGCGATTGTACGACATTTTCAATTTTGATATCCTTTGTAAGCATTTGGCCTATGCCAAACCCGATGACATCAATATCTTCTACAACCAGTACTTTTTTAAACATTAGGTTTGGATTATACCGGTAAAAGCAACGTTATTCTAGTTCCTTTCTCCTGTTTGGAATCAAAAATAAGCGTTCCTCCAATGCTGCGAATACGGTTTTCCGCATTCTGTAATCCTATTCCCATTTTTTTATCCTTGCCTATACCTATTCCATTATCTATGTAACGCATTCTTAATTTTCCATTTTTCCGTTCAAAAGAAATGGAAACTAAAGTAGCTCCGCTATGCTTTTTCATGTTCACCAAAAGCTCGGTCAATACTCTATACATAGTAACCTTCTGATGGGCTTTTATTTTTTCCCATACCGATTCTTCCAGACCTTTTACTGCAATGGTAGTACCGGGAGATTGGTATTGCGCTAAAAGCCTTTTCAATTCCAGCGAGAACTGTTCCGTGCGCACATCACCAGTTTCATGCGAAATATCCCTTGTTTTACCATAAATATCCTCCAAGGTATCTATAATTATTTTTGTGTCTAGGGTTGGCGCATGCTGCACATGGGTCATAACGCCATATACCTCATTGGCCAACTCATCATGAAGCCGTTGGCTTATGCGCTTCTCGGTTAGGTACACCTCTTGTAATTTTTCCTTGGAATGCTTTTGCTTTATATATAGGAAAAGCGCAATACCGATAATGAGCAGTAGGCTGCCCATGGCCAAAAAAATGATTTTCTGGTTCTTATATTCGGCAATTTTGGTCTCTCCCCATGCCGTTTCAGCTTGAAGTTGCAGAATTTGGGATTTTTCCAACAGGTTTTGATATCTAAAAAAAGCAAACTGATTCTTCACCTTGAGCTCGTTAGCGGCAAGGCTATCGCTGAGGAAAATATAACGATTTTTATGACTTACACTGTTTGGTTGCAATGCCATTAGAAATTTTAACGCTTCTTTTTCAGAATTAGGTGTATTGAGCCTTTTTGACAGGTTTATAATAGAATCCGCATATTTAGAGGCTTCTGATCCGTTCGTTTTGGAATGATATTGCAGCAGGCTGGTGTAGCTCGATAACATGCCCCATTGATCGTTCTGATCTTTGCGGATCGCCAGAGCCGCTTGAAAATCATGGAGCACATCCTTGCCCTGTAATTTCCATTCTGCCACTGCCAAATTATGCCTTAAACGCGCATTCTCTACAATACTAAAATCAGGAGGAAGATTTTTTAGTACGTCCTGTAGTATGCCTATGGCAATTTCATGGTTGTTGTTTTCCGTATGCAAAACGGCCAAATTGTTTTTGTACAAAATCTTATTTATCTGTGCCGGCTCCGAAGCTATGGCATCTTCAAAGCAATTTTTTGCTTTGTTGAAGTCCTTTAAAGCGGAGTAGTTATTGCCTAGTTCGTTCAGGGCGATGGCTACATAAGCGGAATCGTTATAACGGTCCAAATATTCCAAGGCTTCTGTTATGGATTCTTTGGAGCCGTAATAATCCGCTTGCCGGTACTGTAATTTTCCCATCTCTATGAGTTTCCTGCCTACCTGAGTGCTGTCTTTGAGCAGTTTAAATGAATTTTTGGCACTATTGTAATAATAAAATGCACTATCAAACTGTTCTTTTTCCCTATAATCATAGGCTAAATAGGATTCTCCTTTTGCTCGATAGTTTAGTATCTGGGCTTTGGTTGCCAAATCCTTTAACAACAAATCATATTTTAAAACAGAGTCTTTATTGCCCTTTTCTTCGTGAAACTTCGATTTTTTAAGGACACTTTCCAGTAGACCCGTATCTATTGTTTTTGACCTATGCATAGCGGAAATACCATCTATGGATGGATCTCCCCCTTTCTTTTGTAACTTTCGCGTTGGGTCTTGCGAACTGTTGGAATTACACGAGCTTAAAACAACAATACCCAGCAGTATTGCATACAATTGTTTGCTGTTCATTTTCTTTTTTTAAGAACATTTCCTAGGAAAACAACTTTCGGTTTTAGAGCCTAAATATAACATAACTTATCTAGTTATGAATGTAAATGGGGCCGTCCATAAATGGACGACCCACAATTCTTTAATCTTTTTTGTCCTTCGGGCTCGTATTGGTTCCGTCGGTTGCCAGGGTCGTAACAAGACTGTCTTGTTCTTCAACACTCTCAACCTCACAGGAAGCTAGGATCAAAAGAGCCAAAAGTCCAACCAAACCTAATAATCTCTTGTTCATGACATGGAGTTTAAAAGGGTTCAAAAAAAATCGGTGGTGTTCGGGTCGCCCCCACCGCTCTGGGCAACCCTTCTAATAGCTAGTTCAATTATATTGCTCAAATATCCAACTGTTGAATTGTGTACTGAAGTGCAGTACCGTAGGTTCCATCAGTTCCGTTTTTTTAACAATAATTTTGTACATTTCGCCTATGAGCACACTAGAAGATGATTATATAAAGGCCGTCATGGAGGCCTTCTTTAAAGGGCGGGGCGGCGACGATCTTTTCCCGTTTCTGGCACATCCCAGCCCTGATAACCTTAAGCGTGCCACATTACTGCTTTTGGAACAGAAAAGATTGTCCGATGCCGATATAAGCAGGATCAACAATTTTCTGGACTATGGCAAGCAGGATGTGGCGTACACCCCCAGAAACCATGAAAGCTTGGTAAAGGGTATCAGGGATTACGACAAGTTTAAAAGGGTAACTCAGTTCATTAGCAGGTATAAGGCAGGCACTACAACCAACACAAGTATTACGAACGTGGAGTTTATTGCTTGTATCATTGATTTTAAGCCGAGACCTTTTCAGCAATATCGCAATCTTGTTTCACAGTCGGGCACATTCGCCGATTCCAAACCAAATTGGGCTTATGGTTTGTACGGAAGAGAAAAGGGTAGTACACCAAAAGCCATAGCAGACCTAGAGCAAAAAAAAGAAGAACTTGAGAGCCTATTGGCAGATTTTGATTTGGAAAAATTTGAGAACATGTTGAACGTGCTGGCAAAACAACAGTTAAAACTGCTGTTAGAGGAGTGGAAAAACAACGAATTGAAACCTTTTTTTGAAAATCTGATCGAAGAACGTTTGCTAAAATTGAATATGAAAATCCAGAAGTCGAGAAAAACGTATCGACGCTTTGGTTTTTTTGGCCTCTTGCTGCTCTCCGGGGATAAAGAAGTGCTTTTTGAAGAAGACCTGTTGCTGGCACTTAAAGAGTATCAATTAAGTTATATGGATCATGGGGATGTCCGTGACTTGTTTTTGGAAAAAATATCCGACCTTGGAAATTGATTTCAATGACCCAACAAGATTTTGAGTTCCTCGGGGTTATCCGTGATTATGCCAGTAATATTTTTATCGGTAAGTTGTTGCATCGAGCTTCTGGAATTAACGTTCCAAGCATAGACCTTGCTATAGTTGTCCCGCAATTTTTTTAGCCAAGACCCAAACAACAGCAAGCTGTGATACTCTACCCCTATGGCGTCCACTTTGGGTAGTTTTTTAATCGGGGAGGGTCCAAAGACAAACACGCCCACGGTTAGCTCAGGAAAACGTTCTTTTAGTTCCTTGCAAAAAGATTTGTCGAAAGAAAAGATCATTACCCTTTCTTCCATGTTTTTTTCCTTAACGCTTTGAACCAATTTTTTCACTATTTGAGACTGATCGTTATGGGTTTTTACTTCAATCAATAATTGCGCACTAGTACTAGAAACTACTTCCAAAACTTCATCTAAGGTGGGCACAGGCTCTTTTGAGTCACTTTTGATTAAATGCAGTTCTTGTATTTCCTCAAGGCGTAAGTTACAGATCAAGCCTTTCCCGTTTGTAGTTCGGTCAACACTTCTATCGTGCATGAGCACTAAATGCCCGTCTTTTGACATTCGTATATCAATTTCCACTATGTCCACCCCCAATGTCAAGGATTTTTTTATGGCCTCTATTGAGTTTTCGGCGGCAGTGGCCGCTCCACCTCTGTGCGCCACAATTTTTGGTGGTTTTATCATTTTAATTGTGTTTTCAAAAGTAACATTAAACTTACCTGAATTATTTTCCCATTCTTTGTCGTTTATTACGGTTTCGATAAGGTCACCGTTTTTAACAGTAAAGGTTAAATGGAACGTGGAATTTCCAAGATTGATAAGGTCATTTTCTGGAAAACCAATCCAATTTCCATTGTTTTTTCTAAATACAAGTGCTCCATGATTTAATTTTTCCAACCCTGTCTTATTCCAAGTTTCTCCAATACTCATCCCCAAAAAACCGGATTTAGTCCCGGCCGGCGACACAAACCCCAAAAAGGATCCCAATTTTACCTTACCGGTGGCGGTGATTTTTAGTATCATTTCCGATCCATTCCCCAAACCACTTATTACAAATTTATTTTTAGAACCGTTAACAGGGTGCACAAAATTACTCGTATTCTTTATAGTATAGCCATACTCATTTTGCCAATGCGATTCGTTCCGAAATCTATCGACCAATTTAAGTAATATTGGTACAGAAAGTAACACTATGAGGGCAATAGGTATTAGGTACATGTTTTTTTTTGATTTTACGGGTACGGGTGCACTCTTGTAATAATCACGTAATGAAGGGTGTATGAATTCATAACCCGAGCCAACGGGCCGCACAAAACCTATCTCGGAAAGTCGAAGTAAAAAAGAACGGATATGGATAGGGAAACCCTCCTCAAAAGCCAGTATAAACCGAAGCAGCCAATGGCATACAGCATCCAAACCACCAAACCAAGCAAATGCCAAAACACCGAAACCCACTGCTGCTTTAAAAGCTTTGAATACGGCAGTGACCTCCATTTCGGTAAGACCAATATAAGCTCCCAAAAGAGCAGCTGTGACCAAAGTAGCAACCAATGCGGACTTAAGTGCGTTCACAAAAGATTTTGTAATGGGAGCCCTTTTAGAGAACCGCAGTTTTTCCTTATGTTCCAAGATAACCTTATTACCCTGTAAAAAGCCAAAAAGTCCAAAAAAAAGATACCCTAAAAGAAACCCGGCAAACCCGGTAAACAAATATTTATTCCCTATGTATAGTTCTTGATTTAGCCATGCATTGATGGATGAAACATCATTAGTTAACAAATTAAAAAAATAAAAAATGAGGACTACTATAATTGCCAATAATAGGCCACCTGTAAATCCGGAAATAAAATAATTTTTTAGGCTTCCAATTATTCGTTCAACTGGTTTTATATCAAAATGATGTTGTTGCCAGTTGCTTCGTGCGCCAAAAAATATGGATAATAAAATCCCTATAATGATTCCCACCACAGCCTCCGTAGATGAAAAGAGGCCGTCCATCAACATTTCACCTCCATAATGTGGAGATCTAGGTGTGGTAAAGCCATAGTAAATTCCTAAAACCGATATCAACGGGATTATCTTTTTTAGGATATTCGACGCGGGCGGTATTAGCTTGTGGTCGTTGGCTTTAAAAAGGGATTTTTTCATGGTATAGGTTGAAATAAAATACACCTTTATGAGATCAATAAGTGCAACTGTCATTCCACCTAGAACTGCGGAATCCCAAAAATCAAAAGGACCTGCCAGAAATAGACCCGCTGCCACTGCCACCAATGTCGCACCAAATAGTCGAGAACCAAGATAATACGTAACAACGGCCCATTTGGAATCCAGATAAGATGGTTGCAGCTCCTCCGGAAAGAACAATCCTGAATTTATCGCTATTTTTCGTAACCATTTTTTGAGTTTTACCTTTTTTGGATTTAGGGTAAAATTGGAGCTGTCAAGCATTTTCTGTTCGTACCATCTCCATACCTGGTTAAAAAATTGGTCATGGGAAAGTGGCTCCGTTCCCAATTGTTCTTTTATGAATCTGGATTCCATACCTATGAGCAGGTTTAAAAAAAGAGGATATCTGCAAAGAAATTTAAATTTTGAATTGGAGCGGAAGATTTCCAATTTTCGAGGGTCTCCATTGCTTTTCAGCAAAGTTTCGACAAGTTTGGGATTTAAGGTTTTTAGCTCGATTACATTGAAAGGCAACTTCCAAAATCCATCTATTTCGGAATACTTGGTGCTGAGCTTTTCATAGGCCTCTGTTTTCATTACTACGGCCAGGGACATTTTGGATGCCATTTCCATCAATTTACCAAATAAAAGCAGTATATTTTCGTCCTTCACCCTGTCCAGTCCGTCATATATTGGAAATATAAGGCCTCTTTTCAAGGCTGTTTCCAAAGAAATTCTGTCCAGATGATAAATTTTGGCAGCTTTACCTATTGTCCATTGAAGAAACGGCTTAGTAGTATCCCAGTCCGATAGCGATAAAAAAATAGGGGTGAAATTTGGATCTGCCACAATCCGTTTTTCTATGTAGTCAAAAACCGCAAACGTTTTGCCAACCCCAGATTCTCCAAAAATGATGAAATTGCCTTTTTGCTTGGACTTTATTTTTTCGAAAAGGTCATAAAGAGAGCCATTGTATCTTTCAAATGACCTTCCATCCTCATGTAAACGCCAATTAAGGGTCTCAATATATTCCAGATTATTATTTGCAGAAACCCTTAGTGTGCTTTTACTATGTGCGGCGGCCTGACTTCTTAGGGAATCCCTAATAAATTTCCTTTTAACCTCGGATAAGATTAGGCCATCAATATCGGTTTCTCCTTTTGGATTAAAATATTTTTTTCTCAGGAACTCTACCAATAGCATACTGAGAATCCATAACAGTACGGAAATGAATTCCTCTCCCAATAACGAGTACTTTATAAGAATCAATGAAATGGCCACTACAACGAAAAGTAATATTTGTCTTGTTTTCATTTATATCTTTCTGGTTTTAACCCTTGCCTAAATTAATTTTCATGATCTTTAAAGGGCTAAAAGTTTAAAAATAAGCTATTCAAATTTTCAAATAACAATATGAGCCACTATTTATAATACAAGATGCACGGAAATTAGGTAGTAGGTATCTATCTCGCATGCAATTGCAAACCGTCGGAAAGATCAATTTTTTCGTTTCAAAAGGTAAGAAAATAGAATCCGAGCCGTATTCGTGTCCGGGCATACCAAAAAGTTTTTGTTTCTTTGTGCCGAAAAAATTTGTAGTAGTTCATGGAAATTCTTGGAATAGATGTGGGTGGCTCCGGAATTAAAGGAGCTTTGGTAAATATAGAAACCGGAGAAATGAGTACCGAGCGTTTTAGAATTCCGACACCGGAATCCCGAAAACCCGATGACATGGCTGAAGTGATTGCGCAGATTGTGAGTCATTTTAAGTATAATGGCCCGGTTGGCGTGGGCTTTCCCACCGTGATAAAACACGGGGTTTGCAAATCGTATGGCAACTTGCACAAAAGCTGGAACGGACTAAAGGTAGATGACCTTTTTAGTGCCGCGACGGGACTTCCGGTTACCGTAATCAACGATGCCGATGCTGCCGGTTATGCCGCGATGAATTACGGCGTTGGGAAAAACGTAGGCGGCTTTGTCGTTATGATCACCTTGGGCACCGGATTGGGTAGTGGTGCCTTTCTGGACGGGCATCTTATTCCGAATTTTGAATTAGGACAAATTCCCTATAAAAAATATGACAAGATAGAATCCTGGGCTGCACCTTCTATAAAAGAAATAAAGGGACATAGTTATAAAAAATGGGGGAAGCGACTCAACAAATTTCTAACCTTAGTAGAACTTATTGTTGCTCCGGATCTCATAATTCTTGGCGGTGGGGTATCTAAAGACTGGGACGAATATAAAAATTACATCACCATTGAAACCCGAGTCATTGCAGCCGCATTAGAAAATACCGCTGGTATTATTGGTGCAGCCGTAGCCTGTACCCGGGTAGAAATAGATCATTTATAAAAAAGAAAACCTCTGAATATAGATTCAGAGGCTTACTTTTTAGAGTGAACTACGCCCTATGCTATCTTATGACGCTTGCGATCATTTTCGGTAAGGTATATTTTACGCAACCGTAAATGCTTAGGCGTAACCTCAACATATTCATCCTTTTGAATATATTCTAAAGCCTCTTCCAAAGAAAATTTTATAGCCGGAACAATCCGTGCTTTATCATCTGCACCTGATGAGCGCACGTTAGAAAGTTTCTTTGTTTTTGTGATATTTATGGTCATATCATCTCCTCTGGAGTTTTCCCCAATGACCTGTCCTTCGTAGATATCTTCTCCCGGATCTACAAAAAACTTACCTCTATCTTGCAACTTATCAATAGAATAAGGAATGGCCTTCCCATTTTCCATAGAAACTAGCGATCCGTTTTGGCGTTGGGGAATATCGCCTTTCATGGGTTGATATTCTTTAAAGCGATGTGCCATAATGGCCTCACCTGCCGTTGCGGTTAACAATTGATTACGCAGTCCGATAATACCTCTAGACGGAATCATAAATTCGCACAGCATACGGTCGCCCTTGGCTTCCATACTAATCATTTCTCCTTTTCGGATCGAAACCATTTCCACAGCACGTCCGGAAACTTCTTCGGGAAGGTCTATGGTTAAATGCTCAATAGGCTCGCATTTTACGCCATCTATTTCTTTTATAATCACCTGCGGCTGCCCTATTTGCAACTCATACCCTTCGCGACGCATGGTTTCAATTAATACGGAAAGGTGTAGCACGCCACGACCAAAAACCAAAAATTTATCGGCACTATCGGTAGGCATTAAGCGCAAGGCCAAGTTCTTTTCCAGTTCCCGCTCCAAGCGATCTTTAATATGTCGTGAAGTAACAAACTTACCGTCTTTCCCAAAAAACGGACTGTCGTTAATGGTAAACAACATGCTCATGGTGGGTTCGTCTATGGCTATGGTTTTTAGCCCTTCAGGATTTTCTATGTCGGCAATGGTATCGCCAATTTCAAATCCCTCTAAACCTACAATGGCACATATATCACCTGTAACTACTTGAGGCACTTTTAACCTGCCCAAACCTTCAAACGTAAATAATTCTTTTATTTTTGATTTCACAATAGTGCCGTTGCGCTTTACCAGCGAAATTTGCTGTCCTTCTTTTAGCGTACCGCGCTGCAATCTTCCTATTGCGATCCGGCCTGTAAACGAGGAGAAATCTAAGGATGTAATTAACATCTGCGTATTTCCCTCCTCCGCTTTAAAAGTGGGTATATGTGCGATAACCATATCCAATAAAGGCTCAATATTGGTGGTTTCATTTTTCCAATCATCGCTCATCCAATTGTTTTTTGCAGAACCGTACACCGTTGGAAAATCTAATTGCCATTCTTCGGCACCCAACTCAAACATCAAATCAAAAACCTTTTCATGAACTTCTTCCGGAGTGCAATTTTCCTTATCTACCTTGTTAATCACAACGCAGGGTTTTAAACCCAGATCGATGGCTTTCTGCAACACAAATCGAGTTTGCGGCATGGGGCCTTCAAAGGCATCTACCAATAGCAACACCCCGTCTGCCATATTTAGAACACGCTCTACTTCCCCACCAAAATCGGCGTGGCCTGGCGTATCTATAATATTAATTTTAACCCCTTTGTAAACTACAGATACGTTTTTAGAAGTAATGGTTATACCCCTTTCACGCTCCAAATCATTGTTATCCAAAATCAATTCTCCGGTGTTTTGATTGTCTCGAAACAATTGACAATGGTGCAAAATTTTATCTACTAAAGTTGTTTTCCCATGATCTACGTGGGCAATAATTGCAATATTTTTTGTTGTGGACATACCCTTTTACATTAGCTTCCTATGCTAATTTCGGGCGCAAAGGTACTGCTATTTTTTGGAGTGCCGATAAAAACAGTATTAATTTTATCTTATTGATTTTGAGCCTATTTAATCCCATTCAACCTTCAGCGCCATCGCCAAAAACCCCATGTACCAACCTTAACAACGCATTTTAAGTCCGTAAAACGGAATGTACACTTCAATAATTTCCTATTTTTTTAACTTTTATGCCACAACACAACACCCAACTTTACGTGGTAACAATCGGCACAGCTATTTCAAAAACGTATATTTGCGAAAACTAATAGCCATGGAAATTCATAAAATACCACAAATAAAACACATTCATAGCAATCAATTTTTTTTGCTTTCCGGCCCTTGCGCCATTGAAGGTGAAGCAATGGCGTTGCGTATTGCAGAAAAAATAGTTTCGGTGACCGATAAACTACAAATTCCCTATATCTTTAAAGGAAGTTTTAAGAAGGCAAACCGTAGCAGAGTGGATTCGTTTATGGGAATTGGTGACGAAAAAGCACTTAAAATTTTACGCAAAGTTTCGGAAACCTTTCATGTGCCTACGGTGACTGATATTCATGAAATTTCTGATGCCAGTATGGCCGCCGAATATGTAGATGTGCTTCAAATTCCTGCTTTTTTGGTGCGTCAAACCGATTTGGTCGTGGCAGCCGCAAAGACCGGAAAAGTAATAAACCTTAAAAAAGGCCAGTTTATGAGTCCGGAAAGTATGAAACATGCGGTACAGAAAGTATTGGATAGCCAAAATGGACAAGTGATGATCACCGATCGGGGAACGATGTTTGGCTACCAAGATATGATCGTAGATTTTAGGGGTATCCCCACCATGAAAAACTATGCCCCGGTAGTGTTAGATGTTACCCACTCCCTCCAACAACCTAATCAGTCTTCCGGTGTCACTGGAGGTCGCCCGGATTTAATTGAAACCATAGCACGTGCGGGCATTGCCGCAGGAGTTGATGGTATTTTCATGGAAACGCATTTTGATCCGGCTAACGCCAAAAGTGATGGTGCCAATATGCTACTTTTAGATCATTTAGAAAAACTCTTAACCCATTTGGTCGCCTTGCGAAAAACCGTAAACCAATTCTAAGTCGGTTTTACATAGCAGCATCGTAAAAAATGTCGGCTATTTGTTACCCAAGTCCTTTGCAGGATAAAGGCAAACTTTAGTGGTTTTACCTTTTCTTAACCTAAACAACACCTTTTTTTAGTGTGTAGATTTCATCATTACACTTATATTTGATGTAGCCATCTTTTCTGAACACCTGCTAAGGGATGTATAAGCGCTACGACCCTATATGCTAGTACAGAAATTGGCATCCATTTTGGTGTTTTTGATACTAGCGATCCTATGCTTCCTATGGTAAACTATATAAAATAAAATGTGTATTAGAAATTTAACCTCATGAAACGAGCCTTGCTAAAAGTGTAACACACAAGCGATTGATTATTGGTGCGTTACATTCTTGTGCTGATCGCAGTCGAAGCATGACCGGTTTGTAAAATAAATAGAAAAACATGAAAAAAATAGTGCTTATTCTAAGTGTTTTTGTTGGATGTTGTAGCCTAGTTGCCCAACAGCATTATCATGCGCAAATGAACAAATTAAGCTATCCGGATATTGAAGGTTATCTTACCTTGAAAACCGATTTGCACATGCACAGTGTATTTTCTGATGGAAATGTGTGGCCTACCATTCGCGTTATGGAAGCACTAAGAGAAGGTTTGGATGCTATTTCACTTACAGAACATTTAGAATACCAACCTCATCTTAAAGACATCCCGCATCCGGATCGTAACCGTGCCTATGCATTGGCCTTGGAAGAAGCCAAAGATCACGATTTGCTCATTGTGCCCGGCACAGAGATTACGCGTAAAGAACCCATTGGGCATAGCAATGCTGTGTTTATTACCGATGCGAATAGCATGTTACTAAAAGAAGCTAAAGCGGCTTTTGCTACGGCAAAAAAGCAAAATGCCTTTGTGTTTTGGAATCATCCCGCATGGTATGCCCAAAGTCCTACCGGAAATCCGATTTTAAGTAATTTTCAAGAAGCACTTATAAAGGAAAATGAGTTACACGGTATCGAAGTCATAAATTCTCAGGATTATGCCGAAGAATCACTCGCTATAGCCCTAGAACACAATCTTGCTATTATGGGCACCAGCGACGTACATGGGCTTATAGATTGGGATTATACGGAAAAAGGCAATCACCGACCTATAACCTTGGTTTTCGCCAAAGAGCGGAATTTAGCGAGTTTAAAAGAAGCCTTATTTGCCAGACGCACGGTAGCCGTGTTTAATTCCTTATTTGTAGGCAGACCGGAATTTCTAAATCCCTTACTTACCTCTTGTATCCAAGTAGAAAGTGCCGAATACATTAAAAATACAACTATTCTAAAGGTGGCATTACGAAATACGAGTAGCAGTGATCTCCTTTTTGAAAATGCCATGCCTTTTACCTTTTACAGCAAAGCTCCCATTTTTGAAATTAAAGCCGGTGAAACCATTACCCTAGAAATAAAAACTTTGCAATCCTTAGATCGCTTAGAATTGAGGCTTACTGCCCTTGGAGCCTATACGGCACCGAAGACGCATCCCACGCTTTCGTGGTTAATACCTATAGACTAAAGCGACTGCTCAGTACCATCGACATACTCCTGTAAATACGAATACCTTTCGGTGAGCTTTCCCTCCTTCGTCATGAGGGCACGCGCCAACACGCCATCGGCATCATTGTTAAAGAAAGCCGGGATAACATGCGCCAAAAAAGCCTCACCAAAACCAATACTGGCATCTTTGGGCAGTTCGCAGGGCAGGTTATCCACAGCCATAACAGCAATGGCATCGGGGTTCATAAAATCTGTTTCCATACCCGACTGCCGATCGTAGCCGAATATAGGATCGGCAATTGTTGAAGGACGAATGGTGGTGGCCACCGGACCATTGATATCGCAACTGATGTCGGCAACTACTTTTATTTTGAAATGCGGATGCTGTGCATCTTCTTTAGTGAATAAATATGGGGCACCATCGCCATAAAAATGACCCGCAATATACAGGTCTGTACTTTTGGCAAAACGAAAAAAGTCCGATTTGTATTCGTGGGGATTTGTAAAAAAGTCCTCTATAGAGCCTTTATTTCCGTCTTTACGCACGTTATAATCGGAAGCATCGATCTGGCAATAGACCGGTTCATCGAAATTTTGTGTGAGATAGTGCGATACACTTACTTTTCGCAAACCCATCCCGTTTAACATTTCTGTGACTCCTTGCCCTACTCTACCCTTTCCCGTGAGCAGGATTTTAAGGTTTGGAAGGCGTATGGCCTGCAACTGTTCTAGCAAATCTTGTTGATCTATTAAATTTTCCGCTTTTGGCAGCACAAATTGGTTGTATTTTAGTCCGTAGGCACGTATCCCGTTATAGGCGCCTACAATACCTGCGTAACGACCAAATGCTACCAACCGTTGGCCTTGGGTATTGGTGATGAGCTCATGATCGTACAATTGAATTCGCTTATGGAGCACCGCTTGCAAAAGAGGGCGGTTGTACGGTTGTTTTTTGATGGTGTGCGAAAAGAAAAAATATTTTTTATTGGGGATTAATGCCTCGACAGGGACTTCCTTTACGCCCAAAAGCACATCGCAATCTTCCATTTTTGTGGTCACTTGGATGCCTAAGGCCTCGTATTCGTTATCTTTAAAAACCCGAATGGGTGAAGGCTCTACGTACACCTCTGCCTTTGGGTAGGTTGTTTTAATAGATGCACAAGCCTGCGGAGAAAGTACGACACGCCTATCGGGTGGATTTTTACGTTCTCTGATGATGCCAAACTTCATAGTCTAAATTTTATAACTTTTATCACTATTATAGTTGTAAATGTAACGCATGACCTATTGATCGCAAAACTTTTTTTGGAATACTTTTTGGAGTACCTTTGTTGCCCGAGTTTGGGTTTTCTCATTAGGAGCAACTATTTTCGGACAGGGATAGAAGCGGTTACCCCGGTGCTGCCGCAAGGCGCAACGGCGTAAGAGCGGATAGCCCGGTGCTTGGCTCTCATTTTTCTCAGAGCCAAGCAGTACGCCCAAAAAGGGTCGTTAAAAAATGGTGAGTGTAAAGATCCTGACCTAACGGCAGACAGGTTCGATAACGCAAATTGGAGATTTGCTATCTCATTGAATATGGGGCCGACTGGTTTTGACAGCGAGACCAATTGGAATGTAAGCATGCCGAGCGCTGGGATACAGCTCGTAAATCTCATTTTCCACACTTTTAATTGGCGAAAATAATTACGCTCTTGCCGCTTAATCCGAATTACAGTAGGATTTAGCCTCGTCTCTACCAGGTAGGGAAGCGAGATGTCTCTGGGAAGCCCTTGTTGACGGCGTCCCTTTTAGAGGCACCATCAAAGTCAATATAAGGATGTTGTTGCTTTGGCAGCATCTCTAAAATCTAAAGAAGCTAAGTGTTGGGTGGGCGGTTTCCGGTCAGCCCTGCATCGAAAACCAAACGGAAACTACGCATGAAGAAAGCATTGTAATTGCTTGTTTGGACGAGGGTTCGAATCCCTCCGGCTCCACTGGAACACTACCAAATTTCATCAAAAACCCTGTAATCGTATGATTTACAGGGTTTTTCATTTTTTAGCATATCAAATAAAACCAAATAATACTTAAGGGGAGTTCTATAATTTAAAATTTTGATATTCAGATATTTATGTGTATATTTAGGTGTGAAAAAGCCTCACCGATAGATTGGTTTTGTTGTTTTATTGAGAAATTAAGCTACCCAAAATTTTGTATTAAAACAAAAAAATTAGTGCTTTATGCCTAGCTAGGATTTTAACTTTACAATTATATTTATAAAGAATATAGTATTCAGATCAAAAACAAAACTATATGTAATTGCATATAATTTGGTTCTATTCATATAGAATTATATTTAAAAGCATATAATAAAGGATATATCCGCTTTTGTAAAGCATCGAAAAAAGAATTGAATCTTACCGAAAAAGAGCTTACCTAATGAACTGGTGTTGCCCTTACCGTGGTTCGTAAAATAGAACAAGGCAAGACTAACTTAACATGGACATGGTTAATACTGTTTACTCATGTTCGGTCATATTGGATGCCGAAGAATACCCAAAGAACCTCTGTCTTCTTGGTACCTTAATCTTTTTCGGGTGATAATTCTCTATTGCTGTTCCAAGGCTACCTTCTAACCTGAGTTCGATTATTAAAACAGGCAAATTTGGTTTGTTTTTACAGTTTGAAATTTGATTGCCGGTTTCTTTGGCAAGAAGCTGTATGCAATTAGTCCTGCCAAAAGGTTGGTAAGAAAATTTCCGAAACTTCTATGCCTTGAATGCTCCACCTGACAGATGTTTTTGAGTTCGTCGTTGACCGTTTCAATTACCGAACGTTTTCTCAACAATATTTTGTCACTAATGGTCATTAAGCAATTCTTCATATTGTCCCTTATTTGGGTGATGAGCTGTACCCCATCAAGAAATAGGAGATGGGCGATGTCTTTTCCGATATAGCCTTTATCTGCAAAGAGTTTTCCAAAGATCCTGTCCAAGAATCGCTCGTTTTTTAATGGTGCTCTATCATCTTCACTGGCTTGGGTAATTGTAAAATTAAGTATTTCCCCCCTATCATTTATGATGATGTGCAGCTTGAAGCCATGGAACCATCCCATGGTCGATTTCCCTGTATTGGCAATGCCCTTGAACACCTTGTTACGACCGATACGCTTGTTCTTGCAGACCCGTATAGGCGTGGAATCTATAAAGGAAATCCCGGAACATTTGCCCAAACAACAGGTTTTCAGAAACAGCGCCATGGGCATTAGGTTTTGCTGCATCAGTTCTGTAAATCGGTTATAAGAAACCGTGTTTGGGAACTCACTACACATGTGCTTTTTAACATAGAATAGGTAGAAGTGCTTGAAGGTTCTGAAACCGCTCAACTGGAAAGCGACCATTATCGTCATTATTTCACTTTTGGTCATTACCGGTGGGCGTTTGGCAAGGTTTCCTATCAAGTGATTGTCAACCACCTGCTCATATTCCTTGCAGAATTCGTCAATAATACAGAAAATTTCAGTAATTTTAGAATAGAGTATCATAGATAGATTTTTAGATCAATAAATTGAATTTCAGTACTTTAATTTACTAAAAATCTATCTTTTTTCCTATAAAAACCGTATCAATTATTAATCGAACTCAGGTTTCTAGTCAACTAGCCCTTTCTTTGGTGATAGCATATCACTTCATAAGGCAATTTTTAGAACTTCAAAAGAGCTAAAAAAACATTTACCTAAACCTTTTTAAAGTAATTTTAAGTCATTCCATATTAAACCGAAGCCTTTGCATTGGCGGGGCATACCTATACAACATTTGCTATTGCCACTTGTTTTATTAGCCATCCAAGTGATTCATCAATATATCTTGTCCATATAAATGGATCAACTTATACTTGAAATCAATAATACTTTTGCATGAATTTTAAATAAAATAACATTCAAATTAAAATAATTATTATCTTTGTTTCATGGCAAAGCTACAGGAACTCAAAAAACATCTTAGAAGGGGGCGAGTGTATCGCCGGGCTGACCTATCCAAATGGACATCATCCGTTGATCGCCATCTGGATGAACTTGTTAGTGAAGGCACACTGGAAAAACTTTCTCAGGGACTTTACTATTATCCTGAATTATCATCTTTTGGTAAAACACCTCCTCGTGATGAAGTCATGCTAAAAAGTTTTCTGAAGGATGATCGTTTTCTGCTTACTTCTTTAAACGTATATAATTCTTTGGGTGTCGGAACCACACAGCTCTATAACAAACAGACGGTCTACAATCACAAGCGACACGGTGATTTCACTCTAGGGAACAAAACGTTCTCTTTCCGTGTAAAGCCACACTTTCCACGAAAAGCCACACCTGAATTTCTATTAGTTGAT
Organism: Aurantibrevibacter litoralis; assembly: GCF_034651555.1. Lineage (NCBI taxonomy): Bacteria > Pseudomonadati > Bacteroidota > Flavobacteriia > Flavobacteriales > Flavobacteriaceae > Aurantibrevibacter > Aurantibrevibacter litoralis. The sequence continues at coordinate 346,394 of NZ_JAYEEQ010000002.1, forward strand.
CTGGTCAATAACCTGGACCAGCTGGCAGAAGATCCACAAGAAGTTTTACAAAAAGTCAAAAACAAGGCACAAGCAATGAATTCTCAAAAACTTCAACGCACATTGCGTGACTACGGCACCGCTAAGACAAAAAAAATACTAGAAAAAACCTTTGTCGCACGCCATGCCTGACTATCTACATGACCATCCCGACTTCCCTGCCCTTTTGCGGATTGTCGCGGATGAAAGAAAGATTATCCCCATCCTTGTGGAAAAAGATTACTGGATCATGCACACATTGTACGGTCTTCAACTTGGCGGCTACGAGTTCCAATTAAAAGGTGGCACTTCGCTATCTAAAGGATATGGCATTATCCACCGGTTTTCGGAAGATATCGATATTCACATTAGGCCTCCTGATGCGATGAATATCAATGTAAATCCGAACAATAGCAAGGCTGCCACAATTGCAGGGCGAAAAGCATATTACGATTGGCTTGCCCAAAACATTAGCATGCCCGGAATTACTAATGCCGTTCGCGATACGGATTTTGACAACCCCCGAACATACCTGAGTGGTGGCATTCGCCTTTATTACAAGACGTTCACAGAGTTTGCTCAAGGGGTTAAAGAAGGAATTCTTTTAGAAGCCGGATTTGATAGGGTAAGTCCCAACAATAAGTTAGACATCAGTTCATGGGCATACGAAAAGGCCATTCAAAGCAAAGTGACAGTGATAGATAACCGTGCCCTTGGTATTGCATGTTACTCTCCGGGATATACTTTCGTAGAAAAACTTCAAACCATAGCTACCGAATTCCGCAGTGAACGGGAGGACAAAACGGAACGACCAAATCTTATGCGACAATACTACGATGTGTGCAGCCTGCTGCAAGATAAAAATGTTCAGACCTTTATAGGAACACCGGAATATTGGCAGCATAAAATAGAACGTTTCCCAAAAAAGGATTATGAAATTCCTATGTGCCAAAACCAGGCTTTCTTACTGACAGAGGACGGACTTCTCGATAATTTCAAAGCTAGATTTGTGAAAACTGCTGCATTGTATTATAATGGTCAACCATCGTTTGAAGATATAATATTCACAATCCGCAAATGGGTTAATAAATTATAGTACGGCTAGCTTAATGATAAATTCAAATAAGTATACATTTAACTGAGTGGCATCCATAACTAATCATGCTCTTAAAGAACACAAATATTACCTCTTATTATGTTAAAGTATAAGTTCAAAATCACCATAAATCACAGGTGACCTATTCGGTGAGCATGAAAATTACAAAGTTGTAACCCCCCTGAAAACAGGGCTTTTGCAAGGTAGGTTCTGGTCCCTCCGGCTCCACGATTAAGCGCAAAGCCACATTGAAAGATGTGGTTTTGTTATTTTAATGGAATAAATTGGCTGGAATTCTGCATATAAATTATATCCAAAAGCATATAATGAAAGATGTATCAGCCTTTGTAAAAGTTCGTCGTAAAGCCGTTAATCTCACCCAAAAAGAGTTTGCTGATCGAGCGGGAATTGCTTTGACAGTAATACGAAAAATAGAGCAGGGCAAAACTAATTTGAATATGGACAAAGTCAATATTGTTTTACTTATGTTTGGTCACATACTAAAACCAGTAAAATTGACAATGGAGGATCGACAGCGCCTGTTTCCAGATTTTTCATAAGTATAGAACTAACTTTCAAATTTCCCCATTTGGGAAACTTTAACACTAAGATATTTTCCCGTAATGGGAAATAACACTACATTTGTATAGTGCGGATATATTCAAAAGGGACATTACGTGATTTTTGGGAAAAGTATCCCGATTCGGAACAGCAGTTAAAATCCTGGCACCATACTTTTCAAAATGGTGAATTCAAAAATCCCAATGAAATAAAATCTCTTTTTGGATCTGCCGATATTGTAAATGATGGTAAGATAATCTTTAACATATGTGGAAATCATTATCGGCTCATTGCCAAATTTAATTACAGTAAACATCTGGTTTTTGTTCTTTTTATAGGTACTCATAAAGAATACGACAAGATAGACGTTAAGAATTTATAATAAATACTATGGAAATCTCAATCATCAAAAACGAAGAACAATACAAAAAATACCTTAGCCGTATGAATGCTATTTTTCATGCTGAAGAAGGTTCTCCTGAAAGCGAAGAGCTTGATTTGTTGGCTTTGGTTTTAGAAAAATATGAAGAGGAGCATTACCCAATCGATGCCCCAAATCCTATTGATGCCATCCGCTTTATTATGGAACAAATGGGATTGGATGATAATGATTTAGGCAAAATTTTGAACAGCCGAAGTAGAGCTTCAGAAATACTTAACAAAAAAAGGAAATTGAGTATTGCACATATTAGAAAACTAACAGAGCATCTTAAAATTCCTGCTGATGTTTTAATCAAGGATTATGATTTAGCGTCTTGAACATAAATAGTATTTGAAGTTAAGTTAAAACGCAACTTTAAAGGCGCTTAATATCCTAGAAAACCTATTCGGTGCGCATGAAAATTGGAAGGGATAATCTGGAATATGATTGTGAAAAAACAACCCTACCAACCACCAATAGAATATCTGTTCCTTGACCAAAAAAACTCGCATTTGTTAAAAAATTAACAAACAAATTATTAAGTTTGAAATTATAGCTAATGAACTTTATTATTCAACTGATTGATTACTAATATTATGCTATAATACTCGTCAGAATATTAAACGACAATCCAAAAAAATTAAACTTTAAAATCAATGTGATATGAGACAAATTCATTTCTTAATTGTTAGCATTGTGGTAGTATTGCTTTCATCTTGCAATTTCTCTTCAAAATCCAATGAAAAAACAATTTATATTGGATCGAATGTCCAGCCTTGTATGGCGGGCACAATGGAAACGGAATGCTTACAAATAAAATGGACAAAAGACCAACCAGAATTTGAGCACTTTTACGGACAAATTGAAGGTTTTAACTTTGAAAAAGGATTTGATTACGAGCTTATTGTTAGTGAAGCGAAAGTAAAAAATGAACCTTCAGACACCTCATCTTTAAGGTATTCACTCGTTAAAACTGTTTCAAAAAACAAAGTGGATTTACCGGTGTCCACATACAGCGATAACAGTAACAATGCCCTAGATTGGGATGGAATCTACGAAGGAATATTGCCATGCGCTGACTGCGAAGGTATTAAAACAAGGATCACTTTAAATTCAGATGGCACTTTCAATAGAACACAAGAATATTTGGGGAAAAATAGAAATCCGTTTTTGAGCAATGGTAAATTTGAATGGAATAATAAAGGAAGCATCATTACATTAAGTGATAACATTGGCAATCAACAATATCAGGTTGGTGAAAATCAATTATTTCATTTGGACAACACCGGAAATCGAATTAAAGGTAGTTTGTCTGAAAAATACATTCTTATAAAATTAAATAATGTAACAGATGTAAATGATTTGGGATTTGAAGATAAAAAATGGCTGCTTGTAAGTTTTATGGGTAAAGAGGTAAAAGAGAATGAAGCAGATTATTATATTATCTTTAGTTCGAAAGATAAAAGGTTGAACACAAAAGTAGGTTGTAATGTTATGAATGCAGATTATGAACTCACGAATGAACTTATTTTGGAAATTAAACCCTTAATGTCTACACTGATGGCTTGCCCGGAAAACAGTATAGAGGATGAATATAAAAGTAATTTAGAGTCCGTAAATAACATCACAACTAATGGTGAACTTTTACATTTAAATAGAGCTAGAATGACCATAGCAACCTACAAACTTCTTAATTAAATACGACCTACAATAACCGTAACACTGGCCTACCCCTGGCAAAGACTTAATTTTCAAAATAATTGAAGCGGTTTCGTTTATTTCGATTTTTCCGAATTCTTAGGGAGGTTTGTTTTTAGTTCACTTTGGTATTTCCAAAAATAAGAAAGCTTAAAATATCTCTTTTAGGTGAAAGGGAAATGTATTTAAAAAAGGCACAGCCTTCCCTTTTTCCATGAACACCACTTGGGATTTGACTTTTAGTTATTTGGAGATAAACTTGCAATATTTCTTCGGAGTATGGAAAAGATGGAATATAAAAAGCCATCGAAAATTTAATGCAAATTGTTCCATTAAAAAAATAACATTATATTTAGGGTGTATAAATAACACTTATCATTAATTCTACACCTGTTGTGATAAAGAGTAACCTAAGAGTACCTATCCTTTTCCCTATTATCGGGTTCGCCTTCCTTTGTCAATTATTCGGACAAGATGCCGATCCTTTAAAATTATGGTATACCATACCCTCCGGTGCTGTCTGGGAGAATGCGTTACCTATTGGCAACGGGTTTCAAGCGGCTATGGTCAATGGCAACGTGGAAAAAGAAGTCTTTCAACTTAATGAGCATACCGTCTGGAGTGGTAGCCCAAATAGAAACGATAATCCTGATGCTCTGGAAGCCCTTCCGGAAATAAGAAAACTCATTTTTAATGGAGCGTACAAAGCCGCTGAAGATATGGCGAATGCCAAAGTCATCACCAAAAAGTCGCATGGTCAAATGTTTCAACCCGTGGGGAATTTGGAACTGGTTTTCAACAGCCATGAAACCTATACCGAATATTACCGAGAACTGGACATCGAAAAAGCGATCGCTACAACCACCTATAAGGTACATGGTGTTACCTATACGCGTGAAACCTTTACATCCTTTCCCGATCGCGTCTTAGTTATTCAGCTTTCGGCTGATAAGCCCCATAGTTTATCCTTTGTTGCTTCCATGTCTTCTCCCCACCAAAAACAGGAACTAAAAATCAACAATGCCAATGAACTATCGCTTTGGGGTATAACCGGCGACCATGAAGGGGTCGAAGGCAAAATAGCCTTTAACGCTTTGTCAAGAATAAAAATAGAAGGTGGGGAAATGAAAACTTCCAATGATTCGATAGTCGTCAAAAACGCCAATTCAGCGGTGATTTTTGTTTCTATTGCTACGAACTTTAATTCTTATAAAGACCTCAGCGGTAATGAGTACCAGCGCGCCAAAACACACTTAGAGCAAGCATACCCACAATCTTTTGACAAAATGAAGGTTGCCCATATAGCAGCCTATCAAAATTATTTTAACCGGGTACAACTTCATTTAGGAAGTACAGAGGCAAGCAAACTCCCGACGGATAAAAGACTGGAAAATTTTAGAAATACAGCCGATCCTTCTTTTGTTACCTTATATTATCAATACGGACGTTACCTCTTAATTTCTTCCTCACAGCCCGGTGGACAACCGGCAAACTTACAAGGCATTTGGAATCATCGCATGAAGCCTGCTTGGGATAGTAAGTACACCATAAATATCAATGCCGAAATGAACTACTGGCCGGCAGAGAAAACCAATCTTTCTGAATTGCATGAACCTTTTTTAAGGATGATTATGGAGCTATCGGAATCCGGAAAGGAAACTGCAAAAGTGATGTATGGCACAGAAGGTTGGATGGCACATCACAATACTGATATCTGGCGGGTTACCGGAGCCATAGATGGTTCGTTTTGGGGTATTTGGAATGGCGGTGGAGGCTGGTTAAGTCAACACCTGTGGGAACATTATCTCTATACCGGCGATACCGAATATTTGGAATCTGTTTATCCTGCCCTAAAAGGAGCGGCTACCTTTTATGCCGATTTTTTAGTAGAACATCCCCAATACAAATGGTTGGTGGTAACTCTCGGGAATTCGCCGGAAAATGCACCAAAAGAACATCAGGGCGCCTCAATTTCTGCAGGGTCTACAATGGATAATCAACTGGTGTTCGATGTATTTACAACCACCATTCAAGCAGCTGAAATACTGGGAAAAGACAAGGCATTTGCGACAAAATTAGAAGGGTTGAAGAAAAGACTGCCTCCTATGCAAATCGGGAAACACAATCAATTGCAGGAGTGGTTGGACGATGTAGACGATCCTAAAGACAACCACCGTCACATCTCTCATTTATATGGCTTATATCCTTCCAATCAAATTTCAGCCTATAGCAACCCAAAACTTTTTGCTGCAGCGAGAAACACACTGATACAACGAGGTGATGTTTCCACCGGATGGAGTATGGGATGGAAAGTAAATTGGTGGGCAAAAATGCAGGACGGGAATCATGCCTACGCCCTTATTCAAAATCAATTGACACCTCTGGGCGTAAATCCGGATGGAGGGGGCACCTATACTAACTTATTCGATGCACATCCTCCGTTTCAAATTGATGGTAATTTTGGCTGTACCTCCGGCATTACCGAAATGCTCATGCAAAGCTCAGACGGGGCAATTCATCTCCTTCCTGCCCTACCCGATGCGTTGAATAATGGTAAAGTTAGTGGCTTAAAGGCACGAGGTGGTTTTACAATAAGTGAATTGGAATGGAAAGAAGGTAAGTTGATACGAATGCGTATTCATTCTGAATTGGGAGGTAATTTACGCCTGCGTACTCCGAATGAAATACAATTAGGAACATCAAAAGGACTGAAAAAAGCCAAAGGCAGCAACCCCAACCCCTTTTATTTCATTCCGGAAATAGCCACTCCAATCATCTCTCATGAAGCGAATATTGAAGAGATTTTACTAGCTCCTACCTGGCTTTATGATTTGGCAACAGAAAAAAACCAATCATACACCTTTAAAATAAAAGCGTAAAAGTGACGTATAAACTTTACATCCCCACTTTTCTTCTTGTTCTCATCTTCCCTTTTTCGGTGGAAGCGCAAAATGAAAAAGCACACAATCCGATACTTTTCGCCGATGTTCCTGATCTTTCCATGATTCGGGTAGCAGACACCTATTATATGAGCAGTACTACCATGCATATGAGTCCGGGTCTTCCGATAATGAAATCGAAAGATTTGGTGAATTGGGAACTGATTAGCTATGCCTATGATACCCTAGGCAGCAGTGATGAATTGGATTTGAATAATGGAAAAAGCATGTATGGGAGAGGTTCTTGGGCCAGCTCTCTGCGATACCATAAAGACACCTTTTATGTCAGTACGTTTTCATCTACCACAGGAAAAACCTATATCTTTTCAACCAAAAATCCTGAAAAAGAGCCTTGGCAAAAAATAGAATTTTCACCGTCCTACCACGACAATACCATATTCTTTGATGATGATGGGAAAGTGTATATGATTTGGGCAGCAGGTAAGCTACATATCGCAGAACTAAAAGAAGATTTGTCCGGTATTAAAGAGGATACAGATAAGGTTCTTATAGAAAACGCAAGTGCTCCAGCAGGTGATACTATTATGTTGGGTGCGGAAGGCTCTCAACTTTTTAAAGTAAATGGTACATACTACCTCTTTAATATCACTTGGCCCCAAGGTGGCATGCGTACCGTACTCATTCATCGCGCAGATAGTATCATGGGACCCTGGGAGGGAAAAATTGGGTTACAGGATTTAGGTGTCGCTCAGGGAGGGCTTATTGATACTCCGGATGGTCGGTGGTTTTCCTATCTTTTCCGAGACTATGGCGGCGTGGGTCGCATTCCGTATGTAGTGCCTGTAGAGTGGGAAGACGGCTGGCCTGTTTTGGGCAAAAATGGAAAAGTTCCGCAATACCTGGACCTCCCAGCTAATAAAAGTGTTCTCACCGGCATTGCAGCTTCCGACGATTTTAAACGAAAGAAAAATGACAAAGATTTACCCCTTGTCTGGCAATGGAATCATAATCCGAATAATGCGCTTTGGTCTGTACGGGAACGAAAAGGCTATTTAAGATTACGGACAGGAAGAATAGATACCAGTCTAGTCGCTGCACGAAATACCTTAACACAACGTACTCTTGGTCCCGTCAGCATGGCCGCTACCCTATTGGATCTGTCCGCAATGAAAGAAGGAGACGTCGCCGGATTAACCCTACTGCAAAAAGAATATGGCTTTGTGGGTGTTCACTATGAAAATGGGGTTAAGAACATTGTAATGATTAACGCCCCAGGAGGCAAACCTAACGTACTAGAGCGTACTCCTCTGACTCAAAATAAAATCTACCTAAAAGCGGAATGTAATTTTAAAGACAAAACCGATATCGGTCGATTTTACTATAGCTTGAACGGCACCACTTGGGTTCCTATTGGCGAACCCATTAAACTTCCTTATACGCTTCCTCATTTTATGGGGTATCGCTTTGGATTATTTAACTATGCGACGAAAAATTTCGGGGGTTATGTAGATTTTGATTATTTCCATATTTCAGACAAAATATAAACCGAAAAAGCACGACATAAAAACCAAAAGTAAACTATCAAATTACAAATATTAGCAATGAAAAACAAACAACTACTCCTTTTGGCTCTCTTGGCCATGTTAACTTCCTTTAGTGGTATTAGTCAAAAGAATAAGAAGATAGCAAAAAATGCACCACTATTTTCCAATGTCATCTACCAAGGAAATGATCAGATTTATATCGACAATCCGCTTAAGCCCGATGAATTCTATACTCCCATACTACAGGGATGCTACCCGGATCCTGCCATTACCCGAAAGGGGGATGACTACTATCTAGTATGCTCTTCCTTTGCCATGTTTCCCGGTGTACCCATTTTTCATTCCAACGATTTGGTGAACTGGAAACAAATTGGTCACGTGCTGGACCGCACTTCACAACTGGATGTGCACGACACCGGAATCAGTCACGGCGTATATGCACCGGGCATCACTTACAATCCTAAAAACGAAACGTTCTATATGATTGTAACCGCATTTGCCGGAGGATTGGGCAATATTGTGGTGAAAACAAAAGATCCCTTACAAGGTTGGAGCGAGCCCATTAAGCTGGATTTCGGCGGAATTGACCCTGCTATTTTCTTTGATGATGATGGGAAAGGGTACGTTATTCACAACGACGCTCCAGATAAGGATAAAGAACAGTATAATGGCCACAGGGTTATTAAAATTTGGGAATATGATATTGAAAATGATAAAGTGATACCGGGTACAGATAAAATTATTGTTGATGGTGGCGTAGACCTTACCAAAAAACCCATTTGGATTGAAGCTCCTCATATTTACAAAAAAGAAGGTAAATACTATTTAATGTGTGCCGAAGGGGGTACGGGCGACTGGCATAGTGAAGTAATTTTTGTTAGTGATAGCCCAAAAGGCCCCTACATTCCGGCTAGCAATAATCCCATTCTTACCCAAAGACACTTTGCCAAGGATAGGGAAAATAAGGTAGACTGGGCCGGACATGCCGATTTAGTGGAAGGACCCGATGGCAATTATTACGGTGTGTTCTTAGCGGTACGGCCAAACGATAAATTTAGAGTAAATACGGGGCGCGAAACTTTTATCTTACCCGTGGATTGGTCCGGGGAGTTTCCCGTTTTTGAAAATGGACTTATCCCACTAGAGCCCAAATTAAAAATGCCGAAAGGGGTAACCAACCAAACCGGACAAAATGGGTTCCTTCCTAATGGAAATTTTACATTTTCAGAGAATTTCACTTCCGAAAAACTAGACTACCGTTGGATTGGATTAAGAGGGCCTCGGGAAGATTTTATTTCAACTACGAAGAAAGGCCTGCACATCAATCCGTTTGACACCCATATAAAAGAGCTTAAACCCACCTCTACCCTCTTCCATCGTCAAATGCACAACAGCTTTTCATTTACCACGACTTTAGAGTACAAGCCAAACTCTGAAAAGGATTTAGCCGGTGTAGTAGCCTATCAAAATGAAAGTTCCAACTATGTATTTGGAATCACAAAAAAAGGAAATGACTATGTGCTTTTATTAGAGAAAAATAGCCGACCGGACAGTCGCAGTATTGTTATTTCCGAAGTACTGGCCAGCACAAAGCTCGATTTGAAAAATCCCGTTTCTTTAAAAATAGCTGCCAAAGGAGATGCCTATGAATTCTCTTATTCCCTTGATGGACGTACTTTTGAAACTCTGGGAGGAACCGTTTCCGGAGATATACTTTCTACCGATGTAGCCGGCGGATTTACCGGATGCCTGTTAGGTCTGTATGCCACATCTAACAATGACACTCAAGTAAAATAAATGCCTTTAACAACAATGTTTGAAAACCTAATTTATCCGACATAAAAAATCTTTATTTCAATGAAAAATCAATTCTTATTTGTATTGTTCCTATTCCTTTCTATTGGAAAGGCTTTAGCACAACCTCCAAGAGGACCTTTTGTTCGTTCCCCTCAGGTACATGAAGACAAAACGGTAACCTTTGAATATTTAGCTCCTAATGCTGAAAAGGTATTGCTCAGCGGACAATTTCTAAAGGAACCCATTCCCATGTCCAAGCAAGAAGAAGGAATTTGGAAGGTAACCACAAACGTTATACCTCCGGATATCTATCCGTATAGTTTTGTGGTGGATGGGAAAACGGTCATGGATCCGGCCAATGTGGATTACTTCCCAAATGAACGATTTAAAGCAAGTCTTTTAGAAGTTCCCGGTGACGTACCTCGGATGTACGAAATGAAAGATGTGCCTCATGGAGCACTTCATTATGAATACTATCCCTCCATAGAAGGGTCCACCGGCAGTTTGGTCGTTTATACCCCGCCCGGCTACGACGCTTCTCCCGACAAAAAGTATCCTGTTTTTTATCTTATCAGCGGTACTACAGACACAGAGGAGACCTTTTATAAGGTTGGGAAAGTAAACTGGATTCTGGACAATCTCATTGCTGAAAAAATGGCGGTACCCATGATTGTGGTGATGCCCTACGGGAATCCCACTGCCAGGATTGCCGAACAAAACGGAGCTCCAAAGCCCGATGATCCCTTTGGAAGGGATAATCCGGATGCTATGGTGCGCATGAAACAATTTGAAACAGATTTAGTTCAGTTTGTGATGCCTTATATTGATCAAAACTATAGAACCAAAAATGATAGAGAAAGTCGTGCTATAGGAGGTTTCTCCCGTGGTGGGGGCCAAACCCTTCGGACCGCTTACGGAAATACAGACAAATTTGCCTGGATCTGTGCCTACAGTGCCTATTTAATGCCGGAGGAAATGGATACCGCCTTTGCCGCTATTGCCGGAAATTCTGGGAAAACCAATACGCAATTAAAATTAAATTGGGTCAGCGTAGGCAATACCGACTTTTTATACCAACAAACCTTCGACTACATGGCCTATCTGAATTCAAAAGGCATACAATTCCAAAGCATGGTTACCGCCGGTGGACATACCTGGATGAATGTTAAAAAATTTGTCACCGAATCTGTTCAATTACTCTTTAAAGAATAAACATGATGATTAAAAATAGTATACTATCTCTTCTACTTTGTCTGAGCCTATATGTTGCTCAATCCCAAAGAGCTCCCAGATTGAGCTCCCCTGAAGTGGATAAAAACAATACGGTTACTTTTAGACATTATGCCCCCGATGCCAAAGAGGTTTTGGTAAATACCGAAATCCGAAAAGAACCCCTGGTTATGACCAAAAATGACCAAGGAGTTTGGACAGCAACCATAACCAAGGTAAAACCGGATATCTATCCCTATAGTTTTAGGGTAGATGGTGTCGATATGGCGGATCCCAACAACACCTATGTTTTTGAAAATGAACGCTTTAAAAGAAGTATTGTCGATATCCCCGGAAAAAAGCCGCTGGCACATGCCCTTCGAAATGTACCCCACGGTAAAATAAGCTACCGATACTATGATTCTAAAACGCTGGGAACAACAAGGAGATTATTAGTTTATACTCCCCCCGGTTTTAAGAGTCAAGACAGCAAAAAATATCCCGTATTGTACCTCGTACATGGAGGTTCTGATACCGAAGAAACCTGGACCAAAGTGGGGAAGGCGAATTTAATTGCCGATAATTTAATTGCTGATGGAAAAGCGACTCCTATGATCATTGTTATGCCGTATGGGAATGTGCGACCAGCCCCTATGGCCGACTTTACAAAGGACGTAATTAATGATATCATTCCCTTTATAGAAACTAATTATCCTGTCTATTCCGATGCCGCATATAGAGCCATCGCCGGTTTTTCTGTGGGTGGCGGGCAGACGCTAAACATTGGTTTGACCAACACCGACACCTTTGCGTATATCTGTTCCTATGCCCCATATACAGCAACTGAAGAGTTTGCCAAAAATTTCACCGATTGGCAGCCGGATGCAGACAAAATTAATAAGAACTTAAAACACTTTAGCATAAGTGTGGGTAAAGACGATTTTCTGTATGAAAGTGTAAAAGGAAACCTCGCCATGTTCAAACAAAAAAACATAAAAGTAACGCCCATAATTGTTTCAGGGGGACATACTTGGATGAACTGCAAGCTGTTTCTTGCGAATTCTTTGGAACAAATTTTTAAATAGTTTGGTAAAAATGTAGTAAGAGATAATAAACAAACCCATATAAATTAAGAATTATGAGACACATCATTTTAGTAGTAACGATTTTCGGATCACTGTCATTTCTTAAGGCACAGGAAACGGCCATTAAAGAAGATTTTAAACCCTCAACCAAAAATCAGCCCGGACAGGAATATCCCCAAGTAAACTCCCAAGGATATGCCCGTTTTCGAATAGAAGCTCCCGCTGCTGATAGCGTTAGGGTGAGTCTGGGCTTGGGCGGACAAGGCGGAACCAAATTGGAGAAAATAGCAGATGGCTTTTGGATGGGCACAACCGCAGGTCCTATGGACGAAGGATTTCACTATTACAATATCAACATAGACGGAGGTAAATTCAATGATCCGGGAGCCCTCAATTACTACGGCTCCATTCGCTGGGAAAGCGGTATTGAAATTCCTGCACACGATCAGGATTTTTATGCCCTAAAAGACGTCCCACATGGTCATGTACAACAAGTGCTTTTTCCATCGCCCAGTACGCAAACCTCAAGACGTGCTTTTGTATATACTCCCCCGGGATATGAAAAAAATACCACGCAACGCTACCCTGTACTTTACTTACAACACGGCTGGGGCGAAGATGAAACCGCTTGGAGCAACCAAGGCCACGCCAATCTCATTATGGATAACCTGATTGCAGAAGGAAAAACAAAACCATTTATCATTGTCATGACTTATGGGATGACCAACGAAACCAAATTTGGTGGTTTGCGTACCTTCGATATCAAACCCTTCCAAACCGTTCTTGTAGAGGAATTGATTCCTTATGTGGATACCCATTTCCGAACCTTGGCGGAAAGGGATCAGCGGGCCATGGCAGGACTCTCTATGGGCGGCTTTGAAACCCGCCTGATTACCATGAACAAACCTGAGGTATTCTCGCACTACGGGCTGCTAAGTGGTGGAACGTATTCCCCGGAAGACCTAAAAGATACACCATCAAAAATAAAATTGATATTTTTAAGCTGTGGCAGTAAAGAACGGCCGGATGCCGTAAAGGCCGCAGCAACTGCACTAAAAGACGGAGGATTTAATGCGGTATCCTATATTTCTGAAGGTACAGCGCACGAATTTCAAACCTGGAGGCGCAGTTTAAAAGAAATGGCACCCTTACTGTTTAAATAAAACATTTATAAATCCAACAAGCCCCGAAGCAGAGCCGGCGCAGCATTTGAATTAAATTAGAAACAACCCAATACAATGAAAAAACATATCTTCTTAGTCCTAGGTTTTGCAACCTTGAGTACTTGCCTTATCGCTCAAACTCTTGAAAAGAGAGCTCCGACCGGATTCGACCAAGTACAGGCCAATATAGCCAAAGGGAAAATCGACAGTATTTTGTATCCGTCCAAAACCGTGGGCACCAACAGGACTGCGGTTATTTACACCCCACCCGGTTATAAAAAAGGAACCCGTTATCCTGTTCTTTACCTATTGCACGGCATTGGGGGTGACCAAAATGAATGGTTAAGACATGGCACGCCGCAGGTCATTTTTGACAATCTATATGCGCAAGGTAAAATGGAACCTATGATTGTGGTAATGCCGAACGGACGGGCCATGAAAGACGACCGCGCCATAGGCAATATGTTCGATCCGGAACGGGTGGAGGCCTTTGCCACCTTTGAAAAAGATTTGTTAACTGACCTTATTCCCTATATACAAAAGAATTTTAAAGTGTATACGGACAGAGAACACAGAGCTCTTGCAGGGTTATCTATGGGAGGGGGACAATCCCTGAATTTCGGACTTGGTAATCTGGATACCTTTGCCTGGGTAGGCGGTTTTTCCTCAGCGCCCAATACCAAAACGCCGGAAGTACTGGTTCCGGATCCGGATAAGGCTACAGCCCTACTTAAATTACTCTGGATTTCCTGTGGAGATGCAGATGGTTTAATGCCATTTAGCAAACGTACAAGTGACTATTTACGAAAGAACGATGTACCCCATATTTTTTATGTAGAACCTGGCGGACATGACTTTGACGTTTGGAAGAATGACTTGTACCTATTCTCACAACTACTTTTTAAACCGGTGAACAAAAAACTGTTCAATAAATACAGCGTATTGGGTTCACCTGCCGCCACCAACATTCGCAATGCCCCCTATCCTCAAGTGCTACCGGACAGTCGGGTTATTTTTAAAACAAAGGCTCCTGAGGCGCAAAAATTACAAATCGATTTGGGAAAAAAATACGATATGGTAAAGGATGAAGAAGGCTACTGGACAGTAACTACCGACTCCATTACTGAAGGTATCCACTACTATTCCTTGATTATCGATGGGGTTGCTGTGGCAGATCCGGCAAGCGAGGCCTATTACGGGATGGGACGCTTTGCAAGTGCCATTGAAATTCCTTTTAAAGGCGATGACTACTACGCAGTAAAAGATGTGCCTCATGGGGATATCCGTATGAAACGCTACTTTTCTAAGGTAACCAATGACTGGAGACGGATGTATGTGTATACGCCACCGGCGTATGATGAAAATGTTAGCTCTAAATACCCGGTGTTATATATTTTACATGGCGGCGGGGAAGACGAACGTGGCTGGGCAAACCAGGGGAAAACCGATTTGATACTGGATAACCTCATAGCAGCCCAAAAGGCAACGCCCATGTTGGTAGTCATGATAGATGGCAATATGCCCGGACGGGGTGGGCTTGCCGGTTTTAATGAAAATGTGCTAAAACTATTTGAAAATGAATTAAAGAATGAAGTGATTCCTGTTGTAGAAAAAAACTATAGGGTATTAACCGACGCCAATCACAGGGCACTGGCAGGTTTATCTATGGGTGGCCTGCAAACGCTCCATACCGGAGTAAAAAATACAGATCTGTTTTCCTATTTGGGCGTGTTTAGCTCCGGGTGGTTTGCCAATAACACAGAACTCTCCGAACCGCAATATGCCTTTATGAAAGAACATACGGCTACCATAAACGCCAACCTAAAAAAGTTCTATATTACCATGGGTGGCAAGGAAGATATCGCCTATGAAAATTGCAAGGCAATGATGGCTAAATTTGATGAGATGGGCATAAAATATGAATATAGCGAATATCCCGGCGGGCATGCATGGCCTGTTTGGCGGCACGATTTGTTTATGTTTGCCCAACAGCTTTTTAAATAGCGAATGCTGTTTTTACAAAGTTATAGGATGTGGTGTTTCTAATATAGCATGGGGATGATATGTTTACAGTTAAATAGATCACTCTTGTCGGCACTCGTCACTGAGGAGTACTAGCGGGGGGTAGATGCAGATAAGCCACAAGAAAGGATTCGTACGGTAGCGGGGATAGAGTTGCAGAAGAATTAACACGAACTGTTTTGGATAGAACAGCTGAGTCAACGAAGCAACTTGTAACCGAGGATGATGAGAAAAACAGTATTAAATCTACTTTTAGTTATGAATTATTTATGGTTGATTATTGGTATTGTTTGCTGCATAGTTGGAATAGTTATTCATCCTATGGCAAAAAAAAGGATACAAAATGATGAAGTCAACCATCTTACCTTAAAAGGATATATTCTGTCTTTTCTTTTGGTAATTTCAGGTTTTTTACTGGTTGCAAGGGAACTTGCAAAAATTGTTTGATGTGCAGGAAAACGTAACATAATCCGATAGCGCGGATTTGCAATCCGTGCTATCGAAACTAAGAAAGTCGGTTCTACCAATTACAAAAAACCCCGATAGCGCGGATTTGCAATCCGTGCCCATGAAACAAAGAAAGTCGGTTATCAAATCCCCGATGGCGCGGAAATGCTTTCCGTGCCCATGAACAAAAAATCCCGATAGCGCGGATTTGCAATCCGTGCTATCGAAACTAAGAAAGTCAGTTCTACCAATTACAAAAAGTCGTAGATTTATTATTTTAAACCTACTGAAATTATTAAATATAAAGGGGTTATCAGAAGGGGAAATAGCCATTCCTTATAAAATAGAGCGGTATGCGCTACTTTATCTCATGCCGGTTTGGACGAAACCCTTTTAAACCGAAATACATCCATAGAAGCTGAAATTTTATTAAAAACTACAATAAAAAATAATACCTATAATTTTATACGATGTTGGAACAAGAAAACCTAAGACTACTGAAAGAGAACCTAAGCCAGGCTATTCGGGAAAAGAATGTGGTAAAAGCAAATGAGCCCTACGCAAAAGATGCAGTGCTATTTTTACTCGCTCCAGCGTTACGAGCTAATTTCGATACTGGCATTGAGGACCTAAATAATATGGAAAATTGGTTTTCAACGTTTAAAAATGGTATCGGATTGGAATCAGAAGCATTGGAAATTACCTGCAACAATGATCTTGCTTACTTAAGCAGCCTGGAACATTTAACCGGAAAACGAACAGATGGAAGTGAAACCAATGTATGGTTTAGAGAAACCTTATGTCTTAAAAAAATAAATGGCGATTGGAAAATTACACATCAACACCAATCCCTTCATATGTATATGGATGGCACGGACAAAGCAGCTACTGATTTAGAACCATGAACATGATACATACCTATCGACTTACGATAAAGTAAACCATAAAATTTAATAAAATAACAACCTAAAAAACATACAAAATGGCATTTATTAACCCTTACATTAACTTCAATGGAAATGCAGAAGAAGCCTTCAACTTTTACAAGTCAGTATTTGGTGGGCAGTTCGTAAAAATTATGCGTTTCAAAGACCTTGCAAATGATGAATTCCCTGTAGCCGATCATGAAGCAAATAAAATAATGCATATTGCGCTGCCAATTGGCAAAAACATATTAATGGCCAACGATGTTCCCGAAAGTATGGGGCAAACTAACGAAAATGAAAACAGAAGTAAAATTTCAATCAGTGCAGAAAGCAAAGAAGAAGCCGACAAATTATTTAACGGCCTTTCAGTTGGAGGACAAATTGAAATGCCTATTTCCGAAAGTCCTTGGGGTTCCTACTTTGGTATGTTTAGAGACAAATACGGTATTGAATGGATGGTAGATTTTGATCCACATTATAAGGGTCAAATTTAAATAAACCCAAATCCCGATAGCGCGGATTTGCAATCCGTGCCCATTAAACAAAGAAAGTCGGTTATCAAACTAAAATTTAAAAAATCGTAGATTTACTATTTTTTGATGAATATCTACAAAGTATAAAGCAACAACTCCGCTGCCACACGAATACTTTCGTGTGACCCGCGCTATCGGGAAGATACCATTTAATTGTCCTCATTGATAACAGAACATTCAGATACGCTATACCTCCATATTTGAAACACCAGAGAAGATAGCGACTAATTTATTGATTTTTTGTACAGAGCCTTGGCTTCTTCATCCAATGTAGGTTCTAGCTTTTTTAAACGCTCTAGTAGGTTCATAGAGGTGTGCCGAACGGTAAGAATGCAGATGGCATCTTTAATGATATCACATACCAGATAATGTTTCTGAACCGGATAAACCACAAATCTAGATGAAATGTTTTTATTGGGTTTTAAAAGCCCCTCATTCTCCTGCAAAAGCTTAAAACAATCCTCTATGCAAGGCATATATTTTAAAGCCGTTTGTTCTCCCCATTCAGCAGCGGAATACTCATAAATCTCTTGGAGATCATCCAGCGTTCTTGAGGTAAGAAGTAGCTTTTTCATTTACGATTGACTTTTCCGGTGCGCCTTCAGATCGGCCATAAGATTACCAGAAAACTCTCGAGTTCTTCCATGTATAATATCCTGATAGCCTTCTATAATCGTAGCGCGAAGAGACATGGCTTCCTGACGATCACGTTCATGGCGGATAAGGTCACGAACATATTCACTGGGTGTTGCATAAAGTGTTCCATTTCCAGATTGACTGGAAACAAATTTCTTCATTTCATCTGTTAAAGCAATATTTAAAGATTCAGTTTTGGCCATAAAATCATCCTTTTTGATTAACAATACAAATAAAGCAAATATAGCAAATTCTTCATATAATATCAATATTTGAAGGGAATAACCTCTCCCCGGCTCCGCACGATTCCTTTCGTATGGCATATCCACAATCACTCGGACATCACCAAACGTAGATAGCACGGATCTGCTTCCCGTTTATACCAAACGAAGAAAGTTGGTGATAACCAACTACAAAAAGCCGTAGATATCTGCCTATTGCATAATGAGCCACCACCTATATTTGTTTTGTAAGACAACAGGGGGTATTATACTATCGGATGTTTTCAGGGATTTTAAAAAGTTCATGTCAAAAAGAATTATTGACTTAGGCATTTAATTACTAATATTTTTGATATAACAAGGTTGTGCCTGCACCATCCTCTGCATTAGGTTGTCA
>NZ_JAYEEQ010000030.1:0-18875 GCF_034651555.1 Aurantibrevibacter litoralis
AAGTATTTCCACCACAGGCACGCAAAATACGCAGCTTAGAGAGCATAATACAAACTAATTTACCTAACGATTAATAAAAGGAAGTTTTAGCCGGCCTATCAACATTTAATCGGCAACCAAGGGATGCAATTTTTTCAAGCAAGCATGCATTTCAACGAAAAAATGCTCTTTTTCTGTTATAATCATCGACTAAATGATCTAAATCATCGTTAACATACGTAACAGTCCTAATTACTTTTAAATAAGCTATTGCCTTTTTGTTTATTCCTGTTTTTAAACAGTATATCTGTCATAAAGGATCTAATATCATATAGTTTTGTTAAAAAAAGTGCAGTTCATCGAATATATTGATGTTTTTGTCGACAATACATGCTTATTAAGTAATATTGAAACCCAAACAAAAAAGTTACAATTAATTTAGTAAAACCTACTTATGATGCCCCACCCCACCAAAATCAGTACTGTGATTCTGTTTTTTATTTTTTGTGTTCTACAGTTTTCCTGTCAAAAAGATACGGATCTTTTTGCGGAACTTAGACCCTCAGAGGCTCAAGATGCGGTTAGCATCCGCAACTTGGTTCTTAACGACTATTTTTTGGCCAGTCCTGGGCAGCCTGTGGTATTGCCTGTGTTAGAAAACGACACCTTTGATCCGGTCGATGAGGTTACCATAACAGAAACGACCACTCCGGAAAACGGCACGGTGACCATAAATCAAGACAATACGGTGACCTATACCCCGCAATCTGATACCGCAACAGATTCCTTTGACTATACCACGGAAGTAGTGAGTCCCGACAATACGGTTACCACAGCGCAGGGTACGGTTACTGTGGTTATCACCGATGGCGGTAAAGGCACCATACAACTTAACCGGCTAAAGGCCTTCCCCTCGGCCCAAGGGCATGGAGCCGATAAAGTCACCGGGGGTAAAGGTGGGAAGATATTCTATGTAACCAGCACAGCCAATAATGAGTCCGGGTCCTTTGACAGTAAAACCAAAACCCATAGCGGCACCTTTCGGTATGCCATGAATCATCCGGATCCGGGCTATATTATCTTTAAAGTTTCCGGAGCTTTTACGTTTGGAGGCAATACAGAGTATTATGTGAGCGGTTCAGGAAAGGGCAATAAGACCATCATGGGAGGTACTGCCCCTTATCCTGGGGTAATTCTGTATGGACATCAATTCAGGATTCAAGGGGCTAGAGATGGTAACTGGATTATAAGGGGGCTTACTTTTTTAGGAGGTACCAAACTGGAAGCAGGAGTTTTTGATGCGTTTAATTATAAAGGGCAAGGGGAATTGGTACTCTCCGATAATACCTTTGGCTGGGGGGCAGATGAAGCTTATAGTATAGCTGATTCGGATAACTTTGTGGTGCAACGCAATTTTGCCATTGAAGGGCATCCTAATCACAATGTAGGCTCTATATTTAATGTAGATACTTCGGTACCGGGCAATCGAGGTGGTAGTGTGCACGACAATGGATACGTGCATCTTAGTCATCGTTTTCCTAATGTCAGTGGACTAGAAACGGATTTTATTGATATCGTAAACCAATTCGCCTATAATTATAGTCAGCGCTTGGAATCCCATAAATTCCAGATCAATCTTAACGACATCAATAATTATTATAAAAAAGGACCGCGGAGCAGTTCCTCGCCCACCAAAAAATGGAATGCTGATGATTCTGGTAGTTCGTTATGGAAGCCTTTACCGCAGATTCATACGTCGGGGAATTTTATAACAGGACGGCTGGAAAGTGCCACAGCAGATAATAAGGTTCTATGGGAGCAACACATTAGTTCTAAGGGCTTTACCTCTGGCGCTGCCTTACCCGCCAATTTTTTTGTAAACACCATGCATCCTTTGGGTTTGGATATACAAATAAAAACGGCTCAAGCCGCTTATGAATACAATATAGTGGGCAAAAATATCGGAGCTCGGTATTATATGGACGCCAATGGGCAACGGGCAAAGTACATCCACCCCTTTATCAACGCCTATTTTGAGGATGCCATAAAAGGCACGGCCACGGCCTATCGCAACGACCAGTCTAAATTTGTATTACCGTCTCTGCCGCAGGCGGCCGCTCCTTATGAGGACGCAGACCACGATGGCATGGCTGATGCCTGGGAACGTGTACACGGGCTTATTGTTGGGGTAGATGATAAAGAAAGCAAAAAGGACCTGTGGGTCATTGATGGCTATACCTTTGTAAACAATGGCGGCTATACGAACATACAGATGTTTGATGATTATGTACATGGTGGCTTAAAGATATTGGGCGACCAACAGTAGCAAGATAAGGAATCGACCGTTTGCCCTTTGTTTTTTTTGTCATTCCGAACAAAGAAAGGAAACTTTCGTACGTAGGGTTTTTTCGGTTTTGTTTCCTGTATGGTGTCCGCCCGAAGGTTTGTCAAGATGCTTCTCCCGACTCTGAATTAGCATTACAGGGGTATTGTCTAAATCGTAATCCTTAAAAAAAAGCAATTATAAAACCCGATAATAGTCCCTATACCAGTCCACAAACTCCTGTACCCCTTTTTTAATTGGCGTATTGGGTCTGTAGTTGTAATCCCTGATCAATGCATCCACATTGGCCCAGGTACGTTCTACATCGCCGGGTTGCATGGGCAGCATTTCTTTTTGCGCCTTTGCGCCTATACTTGATTCAATAGCCTCAATAAAATCCATCAACTTCACCGATTTGCTGTTACCGATGTTGTACACTTTGTAACGGTCTTTTGGCGCTTGTCGTACCTCGGGATTTGTTTTTAAAATGCGTACTACGCCCTCCACGATATCATCGATATAGGTAAAATCGCGTTCCAGTTTACCGCCGTTGAATACTTTTATCGGTTTTCCTTTAATAATGGCATCCGTAAATAAGAACATAGCCATATCCGGACGCCCCCAGGGACCATAAACGGTAAAGAACCGCAAGCCTGTAGTAGGAAAACCATACAAATGGCTATAGGTATGCGCCATGAGTTCGTTGCTTTTCTTACTGGCCGCATACAGGCTAATAGGATGATCTACATTATCTGTGGTTTCAAATGGAATTTTAGTGTTTAAACCATACACGCTGGAGCTGCTGGCATATACCAAATGTTTAATCCTGTTGTTCCTGCAACATTCCAGAATATTTAAAAAGCCTACAATATTACTGTCGATGTAGGCTTCAGGATTTTCCAGGCTATACCGTACGCCGGCCTGTGCAGCCAGGTTACAGACCACATCAAAATTTTCCGCTTTGAAAAGCTGTGGAAGAGCCTCCCTATCCGCAAGATCCATACGGACAAAGGAAAAGCGGTTCCCGAATTTTGATCCTCTGCCGGGGGTATTAAATACTTCAACATCCTGCCGGGAAATCCCCAATTGTTTTAATCGGTCGTATTTTAGGTCTACCGTATAGTAGTCATTGATATTATCAAGCCCTACTACCTCAAAATTTTCTTTTAATAAGGCTTCACATAAAAAATACCCGATAAAGCCGGCGGCACCGGTCACTAAGATTTTCATGATTGGCCTATTTTATAGTATTTGAATCCTTTGTCCTCCATGGTTTTGGTATCCAGCAAGCGACGGCCATCAAAGACAAATGCCGGTTTTAACATATTGTCAAAAATGGTTTGCCAATTGTATGTTTTAAATTCGTCCCATTCTGTAAGTATGGCTATGGCATGGGCATTTTCTGTGGCCTTGATGGCGTTGTTCACTACTTTCAGCAAACGGCGGTTCTCTTCCGGGGAGCGGGTGCCTAGATAATCCAGATCGGCGTACACCTGGTTTTCAGGCACTTTTGGGTCATAGACCACGATTTCGGCCTTTTCGTCCAAAAGGGCATCGGCCACATAGATGGCGGCAGATTCCCGGGTATCGTTGGTATCTTTCTTAAAGGCCCATCCGTAGAAAACGATCTTCTTTCCGGAAACCGTGTTGTATAAAGTGGTAACGATGTTCTCTGCAAAGCGTCTTTTTTGGTAATCGTTCATAATGATGACCTGTTCCCAATAATCCGCCACTTCGGGCAATCCGAAGCTCCGGGCGATATAGACCAGATTCAAAATATCTTTTTGAAAGCAAGAGCCTCCAAAACCAACGGACGAACTCAAAAATTTGGATCCGATCCTGCTGTCGAAACCAATGGCTCTAGAAACCTCGGCCACATTGGCATCCGTTTTTTCGCATAGTGCCGATATGGCGTTGATGGAAGAGACCCGTTGCGCCAGGAACGCATTGGCCACCAATTTTGAAAGTTCGGAAGACCATACATTGGTCTGCAAAACCCGCTCCTTGGGCAACCACCGTTCGTAAATGGCACTCAGCGCATCCTTGGCTTCTTGACCCGATGGAGTTTCATCCCCACCGATAAGCACCCTATCTGCATGCAACAAATCATCGATAGCCGTACCTTCGGCTAAAAACTCCGGATTGGACAAGATTTCAAAATGGACCCCGTTTCCGGTATTATCCAAAATGCTTTTTATGGCCTGAGCCGTACGTACGGGTAAGGTAGATTTTTCTACTACAATCTTGTCCGTTTTGGCTACTTTGGCAATATTTCGGGCACACAATTCTATGAATTTTAGATCTGCGGCTTGTCCTTTTCCCTTACCATAGGTTTTGGTAGGCGTGTTTACGGAGATAAAAATCAATTCCGATTCGTCAATGGCGGTATCTACTTCGGTAGTGAAAAAGAGGTTTTTTCCTCTGGTTTCGGCCACAATTTCTGCCAAACCGGGTTCGTATACCGGCAATTTATCCAAATCGGTATCGTTCCACCGGGCTATGCGTTCCGCATTTATGTCTACCACAGTAACTTTAATATCCGGACATTGTTTGGCAATGACCGACATGGTGGGGCCGCCGACATAGCCGGCTCCGATACAACAAATTTTGGTTATCTTTTTCATTGGAGATTTATTTTAAAGCTGCAAAGATGACAAATTAATTTTTTAGGAATCAACAATTGTTGTTAAATGCCCATTTTTTGCGGTGAAAGGTACATAATGTCGACAGTCGAAGGTCGAAAGTTACATGTTTCAAGTTTCAGAAAAACCGTAACAAGATCACTCCCTTGGTTCATAACCCATCTGCGCTGTTTCTTGTTTTTGGTTCATCGGTTTATGGTTTCTCGTTTCTTGAACATTTGTTAATCGACCATCATCAATAAACCACGAGCAACAAAAAAGGTTTCGGATGCGATCGGTTTATAGGAACGCTCTAAAAGAGCCGAACACTGTAAACGGAAAATTGTTTCCCATCGAATTTTACGAATAAAAGGGAACCATTTCGTCCATCAATCCCTCCGTCTTTTGGCTTCGCCAAAATCCACCTCCCTTCATTACAAGGGAGGAGTTATTTTAGTGCAAGATCCTATTTGGGAATACTTAGGAAGCAGTCTAAAAGCAAGCCTCCCTCCTTGGGAGGGACTGAGGGAGGTGCGCTGGGTCGAAGGTCAAGGATAAAAAGGGTCAAGTGGCACTGTCAATCCCTCCGTCTTTTGGCTTCGCCAAAATCCACCTCCCTTCATTACAAGGGAGGAGTTATTTAAGTGCAAGATTATATTTGGGAATACTTAGGAAGCAGTCTAAAGGCAAGCTTCCCTCCTTGGGAGGGGCTAGGGGAGGTCTTTTGAAATACAAAGTTGGAATTGAGAAGTATGAGGCATGCCCCAAAACGATCAACTAAAAAAAGACAAGGAAAAAATCGTTACCATCTACAACCTCCCTTCCACAGGACATTTCAAGAACCCTTTAATATCGTACAAAATGCCATTTGGACGTAGTTTAGCCCTTAGGTCGATATTCAGAAAAACCTTGTGGGCAACGGCCAGCACAATCGCATCGAAAGATTCATCGGGTAGGGCGGTTACGATGTGCAGTCCGTACTCGTGCTGCACTTCTTCGGGCGACGCCCATGGGTCAAAGACCGTTACCGTACTGCCATAACTCCGAAGATTTTGGATGACATCTACGGCTTTCGTATTGCGCACATCGGGACAATTTTCTTTAAAGGTAATGCCGAGTACTAAGATTTTGGCTCCTTTTACTTTATGGTCTTTTTGAACCATCAGTTTTACAATCTCGCCTGCTATATAGGTGCCCATACCATCATTCATGCGACGGCCGGCTAGAATAATTTCGGGATGGTAGCCATATTCCTGTGCTTTTTGCGCCAAATAATACGGATCTACCCCTATGCAATGTCCGCCTACCAATCCCGGGGTAAAAGGCAAAAAGTTCCATTTGGTACCCGCGGCTTTTAGTACCTCATGCGTATCTATACCCATAAGGTTAAATATTTTAGCCAATTCATTAACGAAGGCAATATTGATGTCGCGTTGTGAATTTTCAATTGCTTTGGCCGCTTCTGCTACTTTAATGGAAGGTGCCAGATAGGTGCCAGCAGTAATCACCGAGGCATAAAGCGCATCCACCTTTTTTCCTATTTCGGGCGTAGAGCCGGAGGTTACTTTCAGTATGTTTTCTACGGTATGTGCTTTATCGCCTGGATTAATGCGCTCCGGAGAATAGCCTACAAAAAAATCGGTATTGAATTTTAAGCCGCTTATTTTTTCCAATACGGGCACACACTCCTCTTCGGTAACACCGGGATATACGGTGGATTCGTAAATCACCACATCTCCTTTTTTTAGTACTTTTCCGATGGTTTCGCTGGCGTTGAAAAGGGCACTTAAATCGGGTTTGTTCTGTTTATCTACGGGGGTTGGGACGGTAACAATATAGAATGTACAATCGACAATATCTTGCAATAAATAGGAACAGTAGAGGCCTTTTTTCAAGGAAGAACGATCTACTAATACGGTCTTTAGTAGGTCATGATCTACCTCAAGGGTACTGTCCATGCCCGATTGAATTTCTGCTACCCGAGTTGTATTAATATCAAACCCCACAACCGGATATTTGGTAGCAAATAAACGTGCCAGCGGCAGTCCTACATAACCCATGCCGATGATTCCTATTTTAATGTCGTTCATTTTTTTGTTGATGGTTGTCTGTTTTTCGTTGATAGTTGTCCGTTGTTGGTTGACGGTTGACGGTTGTTCGTTGTCCGTAAAATTGTTTCATTACTACATTTTCAAATTTTCAAATCGTTGTCGGTTGATGGTTGTCCGTTGTTGGTTGACGGTTGACGGTTGTTCGTTGTCCGTAAAATTGTTTCATTACTACAGTCTTACATTTTCAAATTGCTACATTTTCAAATCGTTGATGGTTGATGGTTGATGGTTGTCCGTTGATCGTTGTCCGTTTATGGTTGAACCTCCCTTATCCCCTCCCTAGGAGTTGGATCTGGCATTATTACATTATTACATTTTCAAATTGCTACATTTTCAAAACGTTGTTGGTTGACGGTTGACGGTTGTCCGTAAAATTGTTTCATTACTACATTATTACATTTTCAAATTGCTACATTTTCAAATTTTCAAATCGTTGTCGGTTGATGGTTGTCCGTTGTTGGTTGTTGGTTGACGGTTGTTCGTTGTCCGTAAAAATGTTTCATTACTACATTCTTACATTTTCAAATTGCTACATTTTCAAATTTTCAAATCGTTTTCAGTTTTCAGTTGTCCGTTGATGGTTGATGCTTCCAACTACGTATTTCTAACTTCATACTTCCAAATTCTCCCAATACCAATTTACGGCTGCTTTTAATCCTGCTTTAATGTCATATTGAGGGTTGTAATTCAAGAGTTTTTTTGCTTTTTCGATGGAGGCTAGCGAATGGGGTACATCGCCTAGCCGTGATGGGCCGTAAACCACTTCTATGTTGGCAATTTCGGGATCAAAGGTCACCAAGTATTCTTTGAGTAAGGCCACTAATTGATTAAGATCGGTACGCTCGCCATAGGCTACATTGTACACCGTGTTTACAGCGTGGCTATTTTCTGTTACCATCGCTCTAATGTTCATTTCTAATACATTGTCAATATAGGTAAAATCCCGAGAGAAGGTGCCGTCACCGTTAATTACCGGACTTTCATGATTTATAAGCTGTAGCACAAATTTTGGGATCACCGCAGCATATGCACCGTTGGGATCCTGCTTTCGACCAAAAACATTAAAATAACGTAAACCTATAGTTTCCAAACCATAGGTTTTTCCAAAAACATCGGCATATAATTCGTTCACATATTTGGTAACGGCATAGGGAGAGAGAGGTTTCCCAATAACGTCTTCTACTTTGGGCATGCTTTTGGAATCGCCATAGGTAGAGGAACTGGCAGCATACACAAAACGACGTACTTTAGCATCCCGAGCCGCCACGAGCATATTCAAAAAACCGGAAACATTAACCTCATTAGTAGTTATAGGGTCGTTTATGGATCGAGGCACCGATCCTAAGGCCGCATGATGTAGCACATAATCGACATCTGTACAGGCGGCATGGCAGCTATTGATATCGCGGATATCTGCTTTAATTAAGGTGAAATTTTTATGATTCAAAAAGGAAGCTATATTTTCTTTTTTTCCCGTTGAAAAATTGTCTAAACATGTAATTTTGTTCCCGTTTTGTAAAAGAACCTCACAAAGATTAGATCCGATGAACCCGGCACCACCGGTAACAAGAATGTGATGCGTAGGATGTATGCTTGGTAATTGAGTCTTTGTTTTCATAAAATTTGCACTTCGCTAAACAACTTTAAATATAAGGGTTAATGACTGCAAATAAAGCCAAAATATTGAGTAAATACACTTTTTTATATAACGGAATGGCTGCACGATTAGGTTTTTCCACATGCTTTTACTCTAAATTCTGTTATCTATATTGATTTCAATAGGCGGCAACTAACTTCAAATTTGTGCGGTGGTGATTCATGATTGACAGGCTCAAGGTAAAAGCGCAGTGCCGAATCCGCCCTCTTGTCATTCCCAACGCAGTGAGAGGCATTTCCGTTATCATTGTCATTCCGAGCCCAGTGAGGAATCTGTTCCCCCTGTCATTCCGAACGCAGTGAGGAATCACTCGTGGGCTTGTTCCGTTCGTCTTTGTTTCCTCCATGGTTCCAACCTCGTAGCCTGTCCAGTTGCTTCACTTCGTTCAGGAGGACAAATAGGGGGCTTTACGCAGGATAGTTAGCCATCAAACAAAATGCAGTATTAATCGCTAATTGGAGCACTTTTTCCTCTGTGGGGTCTCCTTATCCGAAATTCACATCGCTTTAACGAAATCTGTTAACTATTTTTTTGTGGTTCGGTGCGTATACCTAATTTTACTTCTAAATTTGTACGGTAATTCGTTGAAACCTGTCTCGTGCATTATGAAGATTCATTTTGGAAAGTGGCATAAAACACTCGGTGTATTAAAGAACGGTTAAAAGGACAATAAACAAAAAAACTTTGGTAACAACTACTTCAAAAATATGGCTTTCTTCCCCTCACATAGGTAGTAAAGAACAGGTGTATGTACAGGAAGCCTTCGATACCAATTGGGTGGCGCCCTTAGGTCCGAACGTAAATATGTTTGAAAAGGCCATTTCCAATTACGTAGGCAACGATACTCATGTGGCAGCACTTAGTTCAGGAACGGCAGCCATCCATTTGGCGTTGGAAATTTTGGGTGTATCGTATGGTGATGAGGTGATTTGTCAAAGCTTTACGTTTTCAGCTTCCGCCAATCCCATTCTTTATCTGGGAGCGACACCGGTTTTTGTAGATAGTGAAAAGGATACATGGAATTTGTCGCCCGCATTACTACGAGAAGCTATTGAAGACCGTATAGCACATGGTAAAAAGCCGAAAGCTATCGTTGCCGTACATTTATATGGAATGCCCTATAAGGTAGATGAAATCAATCAGATAGCTAAGGCATACAATATTCCGGTAGTGGAAGATAGTGCAGAAGCCTTAGGAAGTTCGTATTTCGATCAAAAATGCAGTACCCTAGGTGATATTGGCATCCTTTCTTTTAACGGAAATAAGATCATAACTACCTCGGGCGGAGGTGCCTTGGTGGCCAAAAATACGGAATTAAAAGACAAGGCTGTTTTTTTGGCTACTCAGGCTAGAGATGATGCCCCGCATTACCAACATTCGCACGTAGGTTATAATTACAGAATGAGTAATGTTTTGGCAGGAATTGGAAGAGGACAGATGGAAGTTTTGGACGACAGAGTTGTGGCCAGAAGATCAAATTTTAAGTTTTACCAGTCTCGACTGGGACAACGTGAAGAAATAGAATTTTTAGAAGAGCCTGAAGGGTATTTCTCGAATAGGTGGTTGACCTGTATTTTGACCCCATCCTTTGCAGCACGAGAAAAAATCCGTCTAGCGCTTCAAGAAGAGAATATAGAATCTAGACCTTTATGGAAGCCTATGCATCTACAACCGATATTTAACATGTATATGAGTTATACGAACGGAACATCGGAAGATTTGTTTGCCCGCGGCTTATGTTTGCCTAGTGGATCTAACCTTACTCAGGAAGATTTAGAACGCGTAGTTACCATAGTAAACCAACACCTTTAGCCCCATGATAAAAAACTACTTAGTTAATAATGCCCACCGATATGCATCTAAATGGCTTGTGCTTGCCATAGATGTTAGCATCATCTCTTTTTCGTTTATCCTATCGTATCTCATCCGGTTTAATTTGACCTTAGATTTTGATAGTGCCAAACTTTTTGTGCAGTTGCCATTGGTTGCTTTTATTGCCCTTATCGCATTTTTGTTTACCGGTTCGTACAAGGGTGTAGTGCGGCATACCGGGGTAAAGGATGTGTATAATATTTTTAATGCCATATGCCTTTCCAGTATTTTAACCATTTTTATGGTTATTGTAAATAGGCAGTTTAATTTCATGGATAATTTCACGATACCCTTATCCATTATCATTATACATAGCCTTATCGGATTTATTTTACTTACTGCCTCGCGTTATATTTTTAAAACCATGTATTATAATGTGGTTAAGAAATTTAAAATTTCGAAGAATGTATTGATTTATGGTGCAGGCGAATCCGGTATACTTACCTATAATGCACTAACCAGCCATACGGCGAGTAGCGCCCGAGTTGTCGGTTATATGGATGATGATGTTAAAAAAGTAGGTAAAAATATTAACGGGACGGAAGTTTTTAACCGTTCTATACTTACACCTTACTTTATTGCGCAGAAAGATATTTCGGAGATTATCGTTTCCATTCATGACATTAGTAGTCATGCGTTAAAGGAATTGGTAGAAGGTTTGGTAGAGTTGCCTGTACTTGTTAAGATAGTACCCCCTGTAGAAAGTTGGATCAATGGAGAACTTAAATTTTCGCAGATAAAACAGGTTCAAATAGAGGATTTGTTGAATCGAGAGCCCATTGAAATCAAAAAGTCTAAGGTAGCCAAAGAACTTGTAGGGCAGGTCATCATGGTTACCGGTGGAGCCGGTTCTATTGGAAGTGAAATAGTACGGCAAATCGCACATTACGATTATAAGACCTTGATCATTGTAGATCAAGCGGAATCTCCATTGTATGATTTGCAGCAAGAATTAAAGCAGAATGGGTTTCATAATTTTGTACCCATTGTGGCCGATATTCGCGATAAGAATAGAATGAATACTTTCTTTCAGGAATACAAGCCCACCATGGTTTTTCATGCCGCAGCCTACAAACATGTGCCTCTTATGGAATACAATGCCTATGAAGCCATTAAAATAAATGTGGCGGGAACCAAAATGATGGTCGATCTTTCCATGAATTATGAGGTAGAAAAGTTTGTTTTTGTTTCTACGGATAAAGCAGTGAACCCTACGAACGTAATGGGTGCCACCAAGCGTATTGCGGAAATGTACATAAGTTGTATGCATCAGGAAAACCGCACCAAATTTATAACTACGCGATTCGGAAATGTGCTTGGCTCTAACGGATCTGTTATACCTCTATTTCGAAAGCAAATAGAACATGGAGGGCCACTTACAGTAACGCATAAAGATATTACACGGTATTTTATGACCATTCCGGAAGCCTCGCAATTGGTACTGGAAGCAGCAGCTATGGGTCAAGGCGGTGAAATTTTTATTTTTGATATGGGCGAGTCGGTGAAGATATTTGATTTAGCCAAAAATATGATAAAACTTTCCGGATTGCGGTATCCCGAGGATATCGATATTAAAGTTACGGGTTTGCGTCCGGGTGAAAAATTATATGAGGAGTTATTGGCCAACGGGGAAAACACCATACCAACCTACAATAAAAAGATTATGATTGGAAAAGTGCGTGAACTCGATTACGTTAAAGTACGATCTCAAATAGACGAATTGTGTATCTCGAACATGTTTTTCAATGGAGATACGGTAAAGCTGATGAAGAAAATCGTGCCGGAATACGTATCCAATAATTCTGAATTTTGTAAGTTGGATAATAAGGTATCAGAAACAAGAGAAAAAATTATTCAAGATCAAATTGCCAAAATAAACATAATTCAATCCTGATTTTTAACTTACATTTGCCTTATTAAAAGAACTAGCCATGACCAGAAAACAGCACATGTTTTTAGTATTTCGTTCCCTTGGGCTTTTAAGCCTCCTTCTTGTAACATCTTGTGCCACGAGGCAAGATGTGGTTTATTTTCAGAATTCCGGGAATTTTGAAACCTTGGTAGATCAAAATAGTTTTACACCCAAATTCAAGGTAGACGATTTAGTAAGTATACACATCTCTACCTTAGATAATGTGGCTAGTGCTCCTTTTAATTTAATAAGAGGTGCCTCAGAGGGCGGCATTCGACCTGAACAGGTGGACTATTTAATTGATCAGGCAGGCGCAATCGATTTTCCTGTAATCGGTAAAATTAAGATTGCTGGACTCTCACCAGAAGAAGTACGTGTGTTACTGCGCGAAAGACTTTCCGACTACCTTAAAGATCCAATTATTAATATACGATTACGCAATTATTCGGTAACAGTATTAGGCGAAGTAAATAGGCCTGGAACCTTTCCTGTAGCGGGAGAACGAATAACCATATTAGAAGCACTTGGTTTTGCAGGAGACTTAACTATAAAAGGAAAGCGTGAAAATGTGATGGTGATTCGCGATTTTGATGGCACCAAGGTATATACGCGTATTGATTTAACCAAAAAGGAGGCTCTAAGTTCGCCAGTCTATTATTTAACCCAAAATGATGTGGTGTATGTAGAGCCCAATAACTCTGCCATCAAAACATCCGCATTAGATCAACGGGCGGGAATATTGGTAAGTATTGCTTCTGTATTGATCACTTCCACCGTTATTTTAATCACTAGGCGGTAATTCAAAATTAACTATTAGTTCAGATTCAGAATTTTTAAATGAGCAGCTCAATGCATAAAAGTAAAAACGATAGTTTTGAATTAAAGGAAATCATTGAAGGATATACAAAACATTGGAAATGGTTTTTAATTTCAATTTTGGTTTTTGTTGCACTAGCCTTTCTTTTTATACGATACAGCACTCCAGAATATCAAGTTGAAGCCAAAATACAAATTGTTAATGACCAATCTTCAGGATCTGGATTAGATTTATTTAAGGAACTCAATGCGTTTTCAGGAGGCAGTAATATGGAGGTGGAAGACGAAATTGAGCTTTTAAATTCTAGATCTAATTTTATCGATATTGTTAAAGAATTGGGGTTAAATACCAGAATCATTGTTAAAGGTACGATAAGGGACTCGGAACTTTATACAAATCCACCTATAAAACTGAATTTAATTTCACATGATTCTATTATAAATAAAGCCGATTTTGAATTTTATGTACGGTTAAGTTCTGCCACAACATTTGGTTACGCCGAGGAGCAAAATGTACCTGAAAAGGTGTATGCTTTTGGAAAAAATATTCCTACTCCGATCGGAGATATTGTGATTACGCCAAATATGATCAGTTTCGAGAATTATTTGGAAAAGGAAATTAAAGTTGTTATAAATCCGGTTCACCTTGTGGCCCAGTCGTATAGGAATTCAGTAATTGTGAGTGCTAGTAATCCCAATTCGAATATCTTGTATCTGGCGCTTCAAGATCCAATTAAAGAAAGAGCCCAAGATATTATCAACGCACTTATTACAGTTTATAATAGAAAAGCTATAGAAGATAAACAGATTATAGCAGATAGGACATCTACTTTTATCAATGAGCGAATTAATGATATTTCCTCAAGTTTATCCAACGTGGATCAGACGGCGGAAGATTTTAAATCTGGGCGAGGATTAACGGATATTGCTTCTGAAGCAAATATCAACTTGACTGTTGGTGCCAATAATCAACAAAATCTTGCTAATCTGCGAACACAATATAATATAGCTGCATCAATGAAAGACATCGTTGAGCAGCAGGAAAGCTTTGATGTGCTGCCCTCCAATATAGGTCTTTCCGATCCAACCATAGCGAGTGCTACCTCGAAATATAATGAACTCGTTATGGAAAGGAAACGATTGTTAGAGAGTTCTAACGAAAAAAATCCTGTAATTGTAAATTTAGATCAGCAGATATCTGGGATTAAGCGAAGTATGCAATCTAGCTTAAACAGCACCGTGAATAATTTAGCTTTGGAAGTTAACAATTTAAGTGGTCAACAGGCTATTATTAACTCTAAAATTTATTCTGCCCCGAGAAACGAAAGGGGATTGCGCGATATTACTAGAAAGCAGGAAACAACGGAATCGCTTTATCTTTATTTGTTACAGAAACGGGAAGAAGCGCAAATTGCGGTAGCATCTACCGCACCAAAATCTAAAGTTGTAGATTACGCATATAATTCATCAGAATTTCCAATTTCTCCAAGAAAAAATTTAGTGTATTTAGCGTCCATGATTTTAGGGCTTTTGGTGCCATTTTCAATTATTTATATCAAAAGTTTACTAGACAACAAAATACACAACATGCATTCCTTGGAACGAATAACGAATCATGTGCCTGTTTTGGGTGAATTGCCTCGCTTGTCCAAAAAGGATCAAAAAATGGTTGTAAAAGATGACCGTTCGGTATTGGCAGAATCCCTTAGAATCCTAAGAACAAATTTAGATTATGTTATAAAATCGAAATCGACTCTTAAAAACAGAGGCAAGAACAATATTATTTATATAACTTCAAGTGTTCCCGGGGAAGGAAAAACTTTTTTATCGTCCAATTTATCCATGGTTTTGGCAAGTACCAATAAGAAAGTACTTTTAGTAGGGGCAGATATCCGTAATCCAAAATTGTACAGTTTTTTTACAGGAGACGACATCGATAAATTATCTCGATCGAATAAAAATAAGGACAAAGGGCTTACTGAATTTTTATATGATGAAGATGTTGCACTAAAGGATATTATAAACCCCATGTTAGTGCATCATAACACAATTGATGTGATTTATTCGGGTCGGATTCCGCCCAATCCGGCAGAATTGTTAATGAGCAGTCGCCTTAAAAAACTTTTAAATGAAGTTTCTGAGGTCTATGATTACGTGATCGTAGATACGGCACCGATGATGGTGGTATCAGATACGTTATTGATCAGTGAGTATGCCGATCATTTAATTTATGTCACCCGTGCAGGTTTTACGGATATAAAGGCTGTAGAATTCCCTTTAAAACTTCAGGAAGAAGGTAAGATCAAAGGGCTGGCCTTTATGGTGAACGATGTGGATGTTGCCAATTTAGGCTATGGCGGTAAATATGGCTATGGCTATGGAAAGTCATTAAAAAAGTGGTGGAAATTCTGATACAAGTATTCCTATTTCACATTTCTGAATGTTTATTTGGTGTAGTTGTTCGTAAACGCTTTCATTCTTCAATAGTGCCTTTTATAGGTTAATCCTTGAAGATTCAGTTTTTATAAATTCACACATACTTCCCGATGTTGTTTATACATGGGAACTGAGTCTTTTGCTTTAAAAAGGAATAGTCTTCGATATTTGTAGCTATAGCTCTTGCGGAAAACTATGCCTTTTTTCGACGAACTATTGGTTATGGAAAGGTATATGAACAGGTACAAGGTCTGCCTGTAGTACAAATTATGATGGCTCTAGTTTAATTTTGCGTTGATATTAACATTTCGTACCTAGATTCGATGCCGCGGTACTTTTCCATGGTTGCGATGCTCTCCATTGTCTTGGGCACAAAATCCCGGAGCATGTCCTGGCTGTTCTTGAGGCGTTCCTTTGCCCTGAACCAGTTCAGGTAGTTTGAGTTTATCCAAAATTTTGTGTTTTTGAAAAATAATTTCAAAATTCATAGGTTAAAATAATATTGATTATAACCTGTTTGGAAAACAAATATACAATTGATTGTAAATTTGGCCCCATTTAAATCGGGTTTTCTTCCATTTTTTACTGATACTTTGAGCTGCTAAATATATGGATTTCAGGGCTGCATCGTCATGTGGAAACACTTTTTTGTTACGGGTATATTTACGTAAACTAGCATTAAAACTCTCAATGATATTGGTAGTATATATGAGTTGTCTAATCTCTTTTGGATAGTTTAAAAAGGTGGTTAAATTGTCCCAATTGTTTTCCCAAGATTGTACAGCAGAGAGATATTTATCCTGCCAGTTTTGTTTAAATACTTCAAAAGCCTCTAAAGCAAATTTCTCATTATCGGCTTGATAAATAGCTTTAATATCGACCATTATTGGCTTACGGTCTTTATAGCTGACGTATTTTAATGAGTTTCTAATTTGATGTACGATACATATTTGACGTATACTACCCGGAAAAATAGCTTCTACGGCCTTGTCCAACCCTGATAAGTTATCGCTACACAAAAAGAATATATCCTTTACGCCTCGAGAGCGCAGATCGTCTAAAATGGACATCCAGGCAGCTGCTTTTTCTGTCTCCACGATACTCATGCTCAAAATATCTTGTTGCCCTTCGGTATTTACTCCTAAAACTATCATACAGGCTTTAGATATCACCTTGCCTTCTTGACGTATTTTATAGTGAATGGCGTCTATCCAAACGATGGGATATACATCTTCTAGAGGTCTGTTCTGCCATTGTTTGATGTCTTCCAATAATTGGTTGGTGATAATGGATACCTGTGATGTGGAATACTGCACTCCATAGGTGCTTTCAATAAAATCAATAATATCGCTATTGCTCATACCTTTGGCGTAAAGTAATTGAATACAATCTTCTAATTCTTGACTAATTGATTGATGTTTGGGAACAATAACCGGCTCAAAGCTGGCTTGACGGTCTCTGGGTATTTTGATGCGCTGCTCTCCATTCTGAGTCTTGATGGTTTTCTCTGAAAAGCCGTTACGCTGGTTGCTTTCTATTACTGATGCACCTTTTTGATACCCCAAATGTGCAGTCATTTCTGCTTTTAAAAGCGATTCAATACCTCGTTTAAGCAACTGTTCCTTGACCTGGTCAAAGTCCTCCTTGTTGCTGATTTTGCCTATTAAGGCGTCTAATTGTTTTTCTAATTCTGTGTTCATAAGATAAAAATTTAAAAGTAAATTTTTTGCCTACGAATTTCAAAATCATTTTTCAACTAACTAAGAGCAAAAACACAAAATAATTTACAGTCCCGGTAGTTTTGGAGATACTTGGTCGCCACACCCCAAAACGCATTGTCCAGCCATTTTTTGACCCTGTTGTGGGTCGAGTTCACATGCTGTATATGATAGACCCCGTGCTTTATCCGCTGTTTTATTGCAACCTTTAGGGCATGGTGCTCCAAGGCGTTGTCCATGGCGAAACCCTTATAGCTCACGTGGGCATCGCTGCATAATACGACCTTCCCTTTCTTGATGCGTCCGCCGATGGCATTATCGATGTCGCACTTCTTGATCCTGCCCATTGTGACCACGGTAAGATCCAGCCCCTCTTTTCTGTCTTGCGTGACGATGACCGCAACGTGCTCATCGTTGATGCCTCTTTTTGCCGATGCACCTCCTCTCTTCCTTGCCTTGCGCCCAACAGCCCTGCTCCCCTTTTCTGATTTCAGGAAGAAGGTCTCGTCACTCTAGGTAATCCCCATGAAGTCGTCTCCATCGCCATCGGAAAGGGAACTGAGTATCTTGTGCCGCCAATCAAAAGCAGTCTTCTTATTGATCTTCAGCGCATCCTTAATCTTGTCAAGGCTCTTTTCCTCCATCATAAGAGCAAGGTAACCGTTGACCTTCTCTTTTTTATGCAGACCGGCCATCCACGTGCCAGTGTACTCGGTAAAACTTCGCTTGCATGACTTGCATTTATAACGCTGCGATCCCTTGTCCTTTCCGAAGCGCACGTACTTGTCATTACCGCAATGAGGGCAACTCTGCCCATCCTATTGTCCAAAAGATGGCGGCGTGAGGCCTGCGCTTGCTCCTCGGAGAGGCTTGCCTGGACTTCCCTGAGCAAAAGCCCACGTTCGTACAAGGGCAATGCCAAGACCTGTTGTTTGATTTCTTCAATATCCATAGGACAAATATAAGAATAATAGCTATTTTAAACTAGAGCCATTATGATTGTATTCGCAAAATCCTAGTCGGACGAATCCAACACAGGCGCAACTTGTAAAGAAGAATATCACTATTTCAAATTGAATTGAAATTGATCTCAATAAATTGTTTTTCACCGACAAACCTACCTATTTAATCGAATAAAGGATTGTTTTTTTTTTATTGCTTTTTGCAATGGTATATATTTGTAAATTGTAGCTCATTGTGAGTTAATTATCGTTTAAAAAAAATGTTGCTTTTAAGAAAAAGACATCTTTATGGATAAATTTTACCAATCACTTAGCTTAGTTTTATTACGTAGTTTGCACATTAAAAGGATCTCTATCGATTTTTTTTCAAGGCTTTCTCTTACTGGTGCGAAACTTTTATTTTTCGTATTGATTTGTGTCATGTTCACTTTTTCTGTTCGGGGTCAATTCCCTACGGAGTTTGAGAAG
>NZ_JAYEEQ010000031.1:0-17620 GCF_034651555.1 Aurantibrevibacter litoralis
CGGACCCCCCTCTTTCAACACCATCATAAAACTTATTTTTAAAGATTTATTGTCCTAAGGATGGGGGTAATTATATTTTAAAATGGAATACAACACCAATCCGGGTAAATGGTTAGTGCAAAAACGACTTGCCATGGCTAAACACATGTTAGAAAATAAGGAAAAAAAGCCCTCTGAAATCCATAAGAAATTTGGCTATAATACGCTTTCTAATTTTAGTACTGCCTTTAAAAATGAATTTGGAATTAGTCCAAAAGAAGTATAAAAATAACTTAAAGGGCATATTTGAACTTTTTTCAATACTTTTTGAACTTAAATAAATACACAGATTCACGATTTTTGAGGCAACATTAAACATCAAAAAAATGAACTTAACATTAGCACAAGCAGAGAAAATGATTGAAGCTGCAAAAACAAAAGCAGCAGCCCTAGACACAAAAATGAATATTTCGGTGGTCGATGCCGGAGCAAATATATTGGCGTTTGCTCGCATGGACGGCGCATGGCTGGGTTCTGCCGATATTTCTTTAAAAAAGGCAAAAACAGCTCGCTATTTTGACTTGCCCACAGGCGTAATTGGAAGTCTTTCGCAACCAGGAGGTTCCTTATTTGGTATAGAACACTCCAACGGTGGATTAATTTCTTTTCCAGGTGGCATTCCCGTAAAAAACGCTACAGGAGAAGTTGTAGGAGCTATTGGTGTTTCTGGTAGTACTGTAGAAAACGACCATGCTGTGGCGGAAGCAGGTGCAAACGCATTATAAACAATTTCGCTTATTTTAGGGTTATGAGGAGTTCATAACCCTTTTTTGGCTAAAATTAGCAATCCGTATGTAGTAGATGCTCTGATTTGTTTTTTTTGAAACAGGTGCATTTATGAGAACCGAGTAATCATTTTTGAGTAGATGCATTTGTATCCGTTTTTTTAGTAGAATACTAAAAATCTTCTAGAATTACAGACAGCCTGAGTTTGGATTATATTTATACTAGACGAATAAAGGTCAACAGGTGTTTTACTTAACCCATCTAAATTGTCACCAAGGCATTTCATTCTAAGCGCAATGGAAGCATCATAATTGTACTTCAAATAAAAAAATTCTTGAAACTGACTATCCCCGAGGCAAGCCATAGGGGTATTTCGCCAGTTTCATTTTGGCCTTTGGGCCAAAAACCGAAATTTTGTATTTCACCTCACCCGGAACTGCAAAAAGACAGTTCCGACCTCTCCAAAGGAGAGGTAAATAGGAAACCCCGACCCAAGGGTCGGGGAATCTTTAGATTAAAAAGATAAAATGAAAACGAAACTCTTTATCGGCATTATAATTCTTATTACGATTGCCTATCTCTGGCCTACAAAAAAATACACTTTTGAAGAAAACTACCACCTTAAAGATGCCATCTCGGAATCGTTAAAAAAGTTCAGGCAGGAACCCACAAAAGAGGTACGCATTGGAAAAAATAGTTGGAAATATCATACTGCAGGTAAGGCCGACACCACCATTGTGTTTCTTCATGGCATGGGAGGTTCTTATGACATTTGGTGGCAACAGATCTACCATTTCAAAACTACGTATAAGACCCTTAGTTTCACCTATCCGGAAGTACGTTCCTTGGAAGAGCTTAGCGCAGGTTTTTTAGCTATTTTAAAGCAAGAGAAAATCGATAAAGTCATTTTGGTGGGCAGTTCCTTGGGAGGTTATTTAACCCAGTATTTGCTTGTGAACCATCCGGACAAAATCATAAAAGCCTCCATTGGCAATTCCTTTCCTCCAAACACCGAAAACAAAACAAAAAATCAATCTTTGGTAGACATCATGCAATGGTTACCGGAGTGGCTTGTGATACAAAAAATACGTGAAAAATATAATACAGATGTAATTCCAGCGGCAAATAACGCACCTATTGTTAACGCTTTTCTCAATGAATTACTGGGAAATGGAGTAACCAAAGAAACGTTTATTAACAGATACTATTGCGTCATAGATCCTTTTGAAATTAAAATTAGCGATTCCATTCCGGTGCAAATTATAGAATCTGATAATGATCCCTTGGTTTCTGAAAATCTTAGAGCACTGCTCAAAAAATCGTATCCCAAGGCAAGCCTGATTACGCTAAAAGCGAAAGGTCATTTCCCTTATTTAAACGATGCTCAAAACTACAACATCGCTCTAGAAAGGTTTATTTCTAAAAAGCAAGAAAAGTTAAAATAGGAAGCCCTATTTTTAGGGTTTGGCAAGACGTTGTACAATCTTGTAGAAATTTAACACTCAAAACCATGCAAATTTCTCATACGGTCATGCACGATGTGCTTTTCCGAC
This sequence comes from Aurantibrevibacter litoralis, assembly GCF_034651555.1. Taxonomy (NCBI): domain Bacteria; kingdom Pseudomonadati; phylum Bacteroidota; class Flavobacteriia; order Flavobacteriales; family Flavobacteriaceae; genus Aurantibrevibacter; species Aurantibrevibacter litoralis. The sequence continues at coordinate 2,319 of NZ_JAYEEQ010000031.1, forward strand.
TCTTCCGCAAATTTGACTTCTCTGAAGAAAAAGCCAATATCCTCGCCGAGGTGTACACAGAAAACACCCTGTGTGGCATACATTCCCATGGCATTAACCGCGTACCACTTTTTATAGCGTACGTACAAAAAGGCCTTGTACAGGTAGCTGCCGAAGCCCAAAAGTCCGAGTCCTTGGGCGCTATAGAACGGTGGGATGGGCATTTGGGTCCCGGCATTATCAATGCCCTAAAAAGCACTGAAAGAGCCATAGCTCTGGCTAAAGAACATGGCATGGGGCTGGTGGCTTTGCGGAATACCAACCACTGGATGCGCGGTGGCTATTACGGATGGCACGCCGCCGATGCAGGCTGCATATCTATTCTATTTACCAACACGCAGCCCAATATGCCGCCTTGGGGCGGCATGGACAGCAGATTAGGAAACAATCCGTTTGTTGTTTCTATTCCCAGAAAAGAAGGTCATGTAGTGCTCGATATGGCTCTTTCTCAATTTGCCTTCGGCAAGATTAATGATTATAAACTTAAAGGGGAAAAATTGCCCTTTCCTGGCGGATGGGACGAAAACAATACGCTGTCTCATGATCCGGAAAAAATTTTACGGAAAGAACGCGGATTACCTATTGGGTATTGGAAAGGATCGGCGCTTTCAATGGTCTTAGACATGTTGGCCACCATTTTATCGGCCGGAGATTCTACCTATAAAATAAGTTTAAAAGGGCATGAAACCGGAATTTCGCAGGTGTTTCTTTGCATAGCACCGGATCTTTTTCAAGATCGTACTATCCGAGAAAAACTATTGAACGAAATTATAACGTACACCAAAGATGTGCCTCCCATGCCTGAGGGTAGCCACATCTATTATCCTGGCGAACGCGCCTTACAAACGAAAGCTAAAAACTTAAAAAAAGGCATGCCTGTTAGTGACCCTATTTGGGAGAAAATTTTGGAGTTGCTAAACCACTAAGACCTTATTGCATTTCCAAGGCTTTTTTTAGATCCAAAGTTGCCACGGAATCGATAATCATATCGGGTTTAAAGGGATAATCATCCAAGGTGTTTTTTTTAGAAACCCCGGATAGCGTAAGAATGGTAGTATACCCCAATTGCACCCCACCTAATATGTCGGTATCCATAGTATCACCGATAATAATGGTTTCTCGGGCTTCCAAGCCCAATGTCTTCCGTGCAGCGCGCATCATAACCGGACTCGGTTTTCCGACAGAAAACGCCTTTTTACCCGTGGCTTCTTCTATCATAGCCACGACAGCCTTAATGCCCAAATTAGACCAACCCTTTTTTTTGGGTGATGGATCGAGGTTTGTAGCAATGAGTTTGGCACCACCCAAAATCATATCAACCGCATTGTTTACCATTTCCAAAGTGAAATTACGGCCTTCGCCCACAACAACAAAATCGGGATTCTGATTCACCAAAGTATATCCTTGTTGGTGCAAACTGGTAATGAGTCCACCTTCTCCCAACACATACGCCGTACCCTTGGGATTCATAAAAGATAAAAACCACGCCGTTGCCATGGCACTGGTATACACATTTTCTTCTTTAATTTTTATTCCCATTTTCCCCACCTTATTTACGGTATCTAAAGGCGTGCGTTGGCTATTATTGGTCATAAACAAAAAAGGGATATGTTGCTTCTGTAGGGCTGCAATAAAAGCATCGGCCCCTTCAATCATGGTATCGCCACTGTAGATAACCCCGTCCATGTCTATTAAAAATCCTTTCTTCATGCTATACTTCTTTTTACTGATTTTTGTACCATGGGGTACGCTAAATACAATAGAACAAACAACCCCATGCTTTTACGTTAAGAATTTCAACCTCATAAAAGTACATAACTATTAGCTTCTATAAGACGCCTTACCCACTTATTTTAAAGAAAATTACCTTGTTGTGCATTTTGATTATGTAGTGCTTAGTTGTTCCTAAAATCTTCATTATTTGCCTCAATCCTGAAGGAAGTAATGAAGATTTCTTCGATTTAGCCTTTAGACCAAAGCAAAAATTAAAGAAACCAAGTAAAAACGAACAACAGGTAAAATTAAATATTAAACCCATAGGCACCGCTGCATCCTTAACCAAGAAAGCTGGAAAATTGTTCCAAATTCATTCACATTTCTTTTGCTTCAGCCATCAAAAAAGTACCTTTAGCATTAAATTAAAACCATGCAAAATATCATCTCGGAGAGGGTTGCCGATTTTCTTAAAAAATTTCCCCCGTTTTATGATTTGGGAGCTACCGATTTGGCCAACTTGGCATTGGAAATTTCCATTGTTTATCAGGAAAAAGAAAGTGTTGTATTTCATGAAAATGAGCCGCCCCATGCTTGTTTTTACGTTGTAAATAAGGGTGCCATTGCGCTTAAAAAAAACAACGAGGCCGAAATGCTGGATATTTGTGATGAAGGCGATATTTTTGGTCTACGTCCTTTGATTGCTAACGAAAATTATCAGATAAGTGCCAAAGCTCATGAAGAGAGTATTCTGTATGCCATTCCTATTTCCGTCTTTAAACCCTATATTGTAAAGAACCGGGAAGTGGGTAATTTTTTAATGGAAAGTTTTGCATCAAACACCCGGAATCCGTATTCCAAAAGCTACAGAAATTCATTTTTTAAGGAAGGAATTTCCACGGTTTCAGAGGAGTCGCCCAACCGCTTATGGGATTTGCAACCCATAAAATATTCTAAAAAAATAGTATGCTGTAGCCCGGAAACTGAGGCAAAATCCATAGCAAAGACCATGACGGCGAAAAGGGTTGGTGCCATGATGGTGGTACAAAACAAACTTCCCATTGGCATTATCACCGACAAAGACCTACGAAACCAGATCGTTACCGGGGTACAATCCATTGATACTGCTGCCAAGCATATTATGACCTCACCAGTGATTACATATCCCAAAAAAATGACCATTACGCAGGCGCAAATGGCCATGATGAAAAGCGGCATTAGTCATTTATGTTTAACTAAAGATGGCACACCCAATACGGAAATCGTAGGTGTGTTGTCTAAGCACGACATCATGGTGGCCTTGGGAAACAATCCCGCTGTTCTGTTAAAAGCCATAAAAAGGGCTAAAAAAATAAAATCAATAAAGCCAATTCGAAATAGTATTATGAATTTGCTGAGCGGTTATTTAGATCAAAATATCCCAATGACCCTCATTTCTAAAATTATTTCTGAACTCAATGATGCTTGCGTAAAGCAAATTATTAGCCTCTCCTTAAGTGAAATGCCCACCGCACCGCCGGTGAAATTTGCTTGGTTGGCTATGGGAAGTCAAGGACGCAGTGAACAACTCCTCCATACCGATCAGGATAATGCCTTAGTGTTTGAAAATGTCGCGGAATCACATCTGGAACAGACAAAATCCTATTTTTTAAAACTCGCCGAAAAAGTAACCAAAGGGTTACGTACCATAGGGTATGAATATTGTCCGGCAGAGATGATGGCCTCTAACCCAAAATGGTGTCTGAGTTTGGGCGAATGGACGCAATTAATTTCGCATTGGATTACGAATCCAGGTACGGATGAGGTGCTGCTTTCATCTATATTTTTCGATTACAATTTGTCTTACGGCGATGTTCAATTAGTAAATGCACTGTCCGAGCACATTTTTGAAATCACAAAAAAATACCCCATTTTTTATACCCATTTAGCCGCAGGAGCACTTCAAAATCCTTCCCCAACCGGCTTTTTTAGGCAATTTCTAGTAGAGCAGGATGGGGAGAAAAAAGACACCTTTGATGTAAAAAGAAGGGCACTAATGCCCTTAACCGATGCCGCCCGCGTGCTCATCCTATCGCACGCTATAAAATCGATAAACAATACATCGGAACGCTTTGAGAAATTGGCGGCCTTAGAGCCCAACAACGAAGAGCTCTACCTTGCCTGTTCGTACGCTACCAAGGCGTTAATAAAATTTAGAACCAAACAAGGATTATTGCATAACGATTCTGGCCGCTTTATTGTCTTGGAGAGCTTAACCAAAGAAGAAAAAGTAAAATTAAAACGTACTTTTAAAACCATAAAAGAAATACAAGAATTGGTGAGTCTACGTTTCAAAGTTTCAACCCTCATAAGATGATATCGATCTTCAAAAAAAAGCCCCCACTGCCTGCATTTTGGGAAGCATATGAAGCTGCTTTTAAAGAAAAGCCCAACGACAATCTTTGGGAACAACGATTTGTGGTACTCGATACTGAAACCACCGGTTTTGATTATAACAACGACCGCATCTTATCTATAGGCGCCCTAAGTTTGCAACATCATACGATTATCGTAAATGCTGTTTTTGAAGTCTATTTGCATCAGGATTATTACAACGTAGAAACCGCTAAAGTGCATTGCATTTTAAAAAAAGGGGAATATCCTCGCATTTCTGAGTACCAAGCACTACAACAATTTCTGGCCTATGTAGGCAACGCTATTATCGTAGCCCACCATGCCCAATTTGACCTGAACATGCTAAACCGTGCCTTGAGTCGTAATGGACTTCCTAAATTAAAAAATAGGGTGCTAGACACCTCTACCCTTTACAAAAAAACACTGATACGATCGCCCTTGCTAACCCAAAAAGAGCAGTACTCCCTAGATGAATTGGCCGATAAATTTGATATTTCAAAAAAGGATAGGCACACGGCATTAGGCGATGCGTATATTACGGCCTTGGTGTTTTTAAAGGTACTTGGCAAACTTAGGGATAAAAAGGTGGTTACGCTTCGTAAAATACTCAGAATTCGATAGGTTTTATGTAGCATTGTCGACTCTTTGACCGGTATTTAGGTATGTTGCGCTAAATAATCCAAAACATTGGATTCTATACGTTCTTGAATGTTTGAAATAGATGCCTTTACAAAGGGTTCGCCGGTAATGTTCTCATACAACTCTATATACCTTTCAGATACTGTCTGTATATACGCATCGGTCATCTCAGGGAGGTGTTGCCCCGGAAGCCCCTGAAATCCATTAGTAATAAGCCATTGCCGCACAAATTCCTTAGAAAGTTGCTTTTGTGGCTCATTTTGTTTTTGGCGCTCCTCATAACCCTCCGCATAAAAATAGCGGGACGAATCGGGCGTGTGAATTTCGTCGATCAGCACAATGGCTGCCTCTTTGGTTTTGCCAAACTCATATTTGGTATCTACCAAAATAAGTCCCCTTTTTGCCGCTATTTCGGTACCTCGTTGAAACAACAATTGGGTATAATTTTCTAGAACGGCGTAGTCTTCTTCACTAACTATTTGGCGTTCAATGATACTTTCCCGGGATATATCTTCGTCATGATCGCCCATTGCTGCTTTTGTAGCGGGTGTAATTATGGGCGATGCAAACTTGTCGTTCTCTTTCATCCCTTCCGGCAACGGCACGCCACAAAGCTCCCGTTTGCCCTGTGCGTACTCCCGAGCGGCATGACCGGATAAATACCCACGAATCACCATTTCCACCTTAAAAGGCTCACAGGCATGACCAATGGCTACATTAGGATCTGGTGTCGCCAGGAGCCAATTGGGCACAATATCTCTGGTGGCTTGCATCATTTTGGTGGCAATCTGATTTAAAATTTGTCCCTTATAAGGAATACCTTTGGGCATCACTACATCAAAGGCCGATAGCCGATCTGTAGCTACTACCACCAAAATATCGTTTTCTAAATAATATACTTCCCTTACTTTTCCCTTATACACTTTGTACTGTTTTGGAAATTTAAAATGGGTGTTTAGAAGGGTAGAATGCGCCATAGTTTTAGTTCTTAATTTTGATGTTCAATATCCTTATACGCATCAATTACTTTTTTTACCAATTTATGCCGAATTACGTCCTTTTCATCCAAATAAATCATTTCAATTCCGTCGATATTTTTAAGGATTAGAAGCGCTTCTTTTAATCCGGATATTACACGTCGTGGAAGGTCTATTTGTCCGGGATCGCCAGTTATCATAAATTTAGCATTGCGTCCCATGCGCGTTAGAAACATTTTCATTTGCGCATGGGTTGTATTCTGTGCTTCATCCAAAATTACAAAGGCGTTATCTAAGGTGCGGCCTCGCATAAAGGCCAATGGTGCTATTTGTATGGTGCCATTTTCTATGTACTGCCCCAGTTTTTCTGCGGGAATCATGTCGCGTAACGCATCATAGAGCGGTTGCATGTACGGGTCTAATTTTTCTTTTAAATCGCCCGGTAAAAATCCTAAATTTTCTCCTGCCTCAACAGCCGGCCGGGTAAGTACAATCCGTTTTACTTGTTTTTCTTTAAGCGCCTTTACGGCCAATGCCACGCCGGTATAGGTTTTTCCGGTACCTGCCGGACCAATAGCAAAAACCATATCGTTCTGTCGTGCCGCATCTACCAATTTTCGCTGGTTGGCCGTCATCGCCTTAATGAGCTTGCCACTAACACCATGCACAAGAATATCGCCACTACTTTGAGAAGTCTCTAAATCTTCGCTTCGGTTACTTGTTAATATGCGCTCTATGGCATTTTCGTCTAACTTGTTGTATTTGGCATAATGAGTTGTAAGCATTTCAAATCGCTTATCAAACTCATCCAGTTGTTCATCATCGCCATATACCTTAACTTTTGTACCACGAGCTACAATTTTTAGCTTTGGAAAAAACGTTTTTAAAATATCAATATTTTCGTTTTGAAGTCCAAAAAAATCGGCCGGACTAATGTCTGTAAGTTCTATGATAAGTTCGTTCAAAGAATGCAAAGATTAAAATGTTATGTTTTTAATATATGGTAAGGTTCGTAGTTTTTTATGTAATTTTGTTGAACAAACATAAGTAAAAAATCAGTTTGCCTAACCAAAAACATATCAACAGTGCTCCATGGCAATAATTACACTAACGACCGATTATGGACACAAAGATCATTTCGTAGGCGCCATTAAAGGAGCTATTTACAGTGCATTAAATGATATCCGCATCGTTGATATTTCGCATGACATTAGCCCCTTTAATATCCATGAATGCGCTTATATCCTTAAAAATTCGTATAAAAATTTCCCATCAGGAACCATACATATCATTGGAATAGATGCCGAAAAGACTATAGAAAATCAACATATTGTAGTTCTTGTAGACGGGCATTATTTTATTGGTGCCAATAACGGGGTTATTTGCCTTATAACCTCAGAAATAAAACCTGATAAAATTGTGGAAATACAGATCCCAAATACCGTTCAAAGTTCTTTTCAAGAGCTCGATGTTTTTGTAACGGTAGCCTGCCATATTGCACGTGGCGGCGTCCTAGACGTTATAGGTAAACCATATAGCGCGCTAAAGGATTTAAAAGAATTTTCGCCCCGAATTACGGACAATGGCAATACCATTATCGGAAGTGTTATTTATATTGATAATTATGGTAACGTAGTTTCAAATATTCAAAAATCCCTTTTTGAAGCATATCGAAAAGGACGACCCTATGAATTGGTTGCCCGAAATAAAAAAATCAATAAAATACATCAAAAATACAGCGATATTATCAATTTTGATCTAGAAAAAAATCAGCGAAAAGGCCCGGGCGATCTTTTGGCACTTTTTAACTCATCAGATTATATAGAATTGGCTATTTACAAGAGCGATCTCAATACGGTGGGTGGTGCCTCTACCCTTTTGGGCTTAGATTTTAGAGACACCATTATGGTACATTTTTTATAGAACTGGGTACGTTTTAAAAAAATGGAATATTAAAAAAGAAAATAGTACTAGTTTTGAACCAATTTTAAAATACCCTTAGCGTCCATTTTGCGGTTTCAAAACGACTGCACTTAGGCGATTTTGAATATAATTTTTATCGAATACAATGTTAGCCATCTTTAAAAGAGAAATTACTACTTTTTTTACGTCTGCGGTAGGGTATCTGGTGATAGGGCTTTTTCTGATTCTTAGTGGGCTTTTTTTGTGGGTTTTTAAAGGCGCTTTTAATGTATTTGATTACGGCTTTGCCGACTTAGAGCCCTTTTTTCAGTTAGCACCATGGGTCTTCCTGTTTGTAATTCCGGCCTTGACCATGAAGAGTTTTTCGGAAGAAAAAAAATTAGGCACCCTAGAGTTATTGCTTATAAAACCCATACCGCTTCGCCAAGTAGTTGGAGGCAAATTTTTCGGGATATTAACTTTGGCCATATTGGCAGTACTCCCTACCCTACTCTATGTCCTTACCGTGTTTCGTCTAGGAATTACAGAAGGCAATGTAGATATGGGTGTGGTTTTAGGCTCCTATTTTGGGTTATTGCTGCTAATTGCTTGTTATGCGGCCATCGGTATTTTTGCATCGATACAAACAGACAACCAAATTGTATCTTTCATTACCGCAACCGTATTGTGTTTTATACTCTTTTATGGGTTCGACGCTGCTGCAACCCTTTTCCCAACGGGCAATTTTGGGTGGCTGCTAAAAAATATAGGGATGAAAAGTCATTTTGATGGATTTACCAGAGGCATTCTAGATTCTCGTGATCTTGTGTACTTTGTCAGTTTATCCTTTTTATTTTTAGCGCTAACCGTAATTCAATTACAAAATACGAAACGCTCATGAACACAAAGGTTTCCTTGAGTGTTAAGCTATTAGCCGCCGTAATTCTTATTAATGTTTTGGCGAGTGTGCTACACACCCGTATAGACCTCACCGAAGACAACCGTTACACGCTAACCGAACAAGCACTGCAGGTGGTTAAAGGCTTTAAAAACCCCGTGATTATTGATGTGCTATTAGACGGTAATCTTCCTTCAGAATTTTTAAAATTAAAGGTAGAAACCCGCCAAATTCTAGAAGAATTCGCTTTTCAGAATGCCAACATTAAATTCAATTTTATAGACCCCCTAAAAGATGGTGCACAGGCCGATGCGGTAATTGCCGAATTACAGGGTTTAGGACTAACTCCGGTAAATAGTACCATTGAAGAAAACGGAAAAGTCTCTCAAGAAATACTCTTTCCATGGGCCATGGTAAACTATAGAGACAACACCGTAAAAGTACCTTTATTGAAAAATAAGTTAGGCGCCACCACTGAGGAGCGTATTAATAATTCCGTGCAACATTTAGAATATGCCTTTACCGACGCCTTTTATAAACTGAATTTGACCGCGAAAAAGAAAGTCGCCGTTATAAAAGGTAACGGGGAATTAGACGATAGGTACATCGCAGATTATCTCACGGCCATTCGGGACTATTATAATATTGGCGCTATTACTTTGGATTCTGTGGCAAACGATCCTCAAAAAGTATTAGACCAACTAAAAACATACGATTTGGCACTCATAGCAAAGCCTACAGAAGCTTTTACAGAGGCCGAGAAATATGTGATGGATCAATATGTGGTACACGGTGGAAAGAGTATTTGGCTGATTGATCAGGTGGCCATAGAATTGGACAGTCTTTTTAATGAAAAGGGAAGCTCCATGGCGTTTCCAAGAGATCTTAACCTCAATGATTTCTTTTTTAAATATGGCATACGCATCAATCCGGTACTTATAAATGATATGTACTTTACGCAAATTGTACTGGCTACGGGTGAAGCCACCGAGGCGCAGTACAACCCCATGCCTTGGGTATACCATCCTCTGGTGTTTTCGCGCAATACACATCCCATCAACAAAAATATGGAAGCATTGCGATTTCAATTTGCCAATGCCATAGATACCCTGCCTAATGCGTATACCAAAGAAATTTTACTGTGGAGTTCTCCGCTTTCCAAAACAGATGGCACACCCAAGCAAATAAGCCTCGATATTATTAATACACCTTTGCAAAGAGAACACTATACGAAAGGCGATCAACCGTTGGCTGTTCTTATTGAGGGTGCTTTTTCATCGGCTTTCACCAATAGGATTAAACCACTTTCGTTAAAAGGGACACAAGAAATGGGGCCATTGAATAAAATGATGGTCATTGCAGACGGCGACCTCATCAAAAATCAACTTAGAAATGGCCGACCTTTAGAATTGGGATACGACAAATGGACGAATAGTTTTTATGGCAATAAAGAATTTTTAGTAAACAGTATTAATTATATGCTTGATGATACCGGACTTATAAACATTCGTAACAAACGTGTGACCATTCCCTTATTAGATCCCGAAAAAATAGAATCTCAGAAAATAAAATGGCAGGTTATTAATATTGGCGTTCCCGTACTTTTAACCATACTATTGGGCTGGTTTTTTACGCTATATCGGCGTAAAAAATACAGTCGGTAGCTGTTAATAAGTTTGTTTCCTTGAAAAGGACATTTAAAATATCTTTGTTTTTTGGGATGAAGGCTATTTTGGGCTGTTTTAATACATAAAGTTGCTTGATTTTTACTTTAGGGTGAAATAAGATTCAATAAAAAAATAACGAATGAAATTCATAGTATCTAGTACGTATTTACTGAAACAATTACAGGTTTTAGGTGGCATCATTAACAGCAGTAATACACTGCCTATTTTAGACAATTTTCTTTTTGACCTAAACCAAAATGCCCTTACCGTTTCTGCCTCTGATCTGGAAACTACCATGAGTTCTATTTTAAAGGTAGAATCTGAAAGCACGGGCGTCATAGCTGTTCCAGCCCGCCTATTATTAGAAACCCTTAAAACCTTTCCGGAGCAACCCTTAACGTTTGTGGTAGAGGCTAATAATACCGTAGAAATAAGTTCTAATTACGGAAAGTATGCGTTGGCCTATGCAGACGGGTCTGAATTCCCCAAGGCTGTAAAACTTCAAGATCCAAGCAAAACAGTCCTTTTAGGCGATGTTCTCGCTACAGCCATTACCAAAACCATTTTTGCTACAGGAAATGATGACCTGCGTCCTGTGATGAGTGGCGTCTTTTTTCAGTTTTCGCCGGAAGGATTAACTTTTGTGGCTACGGACGCCCATAAATTGGTAAAATACCAACGAACGGATGTAACAGCCTCGGAAGTAGCGGAGTTTATTATGCCCAAAAAACCGCTGAATCTCTTAAAATCGATTTTAGCGGGAAGTGAAGCAGATGTGCAGATAGAATACAACCATAGCAATGCGAAGTTCAGTTTTGAAGACACTGAATTGGTTTGTAGGTTAATCGATGGAAAATATCCCAATTATGAAGCGGTAATTCCGAAAGAAAATCCCAATAAACTGACCATAGCCCGGAACCAGCTTCTTAGTTCCGTGCGTCGTGTTTCTATATTTTCTAACAAAAGCACACACCAAATTAGGCTTAAAATTGCCGGTGCCGAGTTAAATATCTCTGCCGAAGATATAGACTACAGCAATAAAGCAGAGGAACGCTTAACCTGTTCGTATCTTGGCGATGATATGCAGATAGGGTTCAATTCTCGTTTTTTAGTAGAAATGTTGAACAACCTTACATCAGATGACATTTCCTTAGAAATGAGTTTGCCCAACCGTGCCGGAATCCTTACTCCTGTAGATGGGTTGGATGAAGGAGAAAATGTGATCATGCTGGTTATGCCGGTAATGCTAAATACCTAAGCACAACCTATTGATCATCTAAAACAGCAAGACACCCGCATTTGGTACCACGAGTGCGTACCCTAAAATATTGAGGCAACGGACAATATCTTAAGACTATATGCCTTTACTTTCTTGGAAATAGGCAACCGTGTTTTGCTTATTTTTGCTTAAAATATTGTAGTAATGCTTCCCAACGACCCTATAATTGCTTTGGCCACACCCTCCGGTGCGGGTGCTATAGCAGTAATCAGAATATCCGGTGAAGGTGCCATTGCACTCTCCACGCCATTTTTTACGTCGACACCCAAAAAAGATTTAACCCAACAAAATAGTCACACCCTACACTTAGGCCATATTCAGGAGGACAAGCGCGTACTAGATCAGGTTTTAGTATCTATTTTCAAAGCCCCGAATTCGTACACCGGTGAAGATGTAGTGGAAATTTCATGTCATGGTTCCCCGTATATACAACAACAAATTATACAATTATTTTTGCGCAATGGCTGTAGGGCAGCCAACGCGGGAGAATTTACCCTTCGCGCCTTTTTAAACGGAAAATTAGATTTGAGTCAGGCCGAAGCCGTGGCCGATCTCATCGCATCGGATAACGAAGCAAGTCACCAAATTGCCATGCAGCAAATGCGTGGTGGCTTTAGTTCAGAAATAAAAAAACTAAGAGACGAACTCCTCAATTTTGCATCCCTAATAGAGCTAGAACTCGACTTTGCCGAAGAAGATGTGGAGTTTGCCGATAGAAAGGATTTTTACAACCTTCTTGAAAGAATTACCCATACCTTAAAACGACTCATTGATTCTTTTGCGGTGGGTAATGTTATTAAAAATGGAATCCCGATAGCCATAGTCGGGGAACCCAATGTAGGGAAATCGACGCTTTTAAATGCTTTATTGAATGAAGAGCGAGCGATAGTTTCCGAAATTGCTGGCACTACCAGAGATGCCATAGAAGATGAAATTAGTATTGGAGGCATCGGTTTTCGATTTATTGATACCGCCGGAATTCGTGAAACAACGGATGTGATAGAAAGTATAGGTATAAAAAGAACATTTGAAAATATAGCTCGTGCTGAAGTCGTTTTATTTTTAATGGACAGTTCGCAGTTGACGACTGATCGTTTAGCTTCTTTTAAAACAGAGGTAGAAAAAATAAAAAACAAATACCCGCAAAAACCACTTGTTGTTGTGCTTAATAAAGTGGATCTACTGTCTGAAAGTAAGTTAGTTGCCATAAAATTTGAGCTTGACACACTACACCTGAAACCAGAAACAATTTCGGCCAAACAGCATATTGGAATAGAGGAACTTAAGAGCACCTTAGTAGCATTAGTAGATAGGGGTGCCCTGCGCAATAATGAAACTATTGTGACCAATGTAAGACATTATAATTCCCTATTAAAAGCCCTAGAGGCTATAGACAAGGTGAGAGAAGGATTAGACAATGGACTTTCGGGCGACTTCCTGTCTATGGATATTCGTGAGGCATTGAATTATTTTGGTGAAATTACGGGCGAAATAACCTCAGATGACCTGTTAGGGAACATTTTTGCCAATTTTTGTATCGGAAAGTAGTTATCCTTCTCTTATTTGCTAACTGCCTACTATTGTTAGGTTTATAGGTTCACTTTCTTCCCTTATTTGTTGCCCAATTGCACTTTATTGCTTATTTTTGTTGCCCAGTTGTTGCTCAAACAACAAATTTGTTGCCCAAAGCCACAAATTGAAAGGTACTGGTGAAATGATGCACCAATCAGCACCACCGAGCAACATCAGGCACTAATAAGCACCAAATGAGTAGTAATATTAAAATTCCGAAATTCTGCCAACATTGTGGCCAGGCATTTGTTGCCCAAAAAACCACAACCCGCTTTTGTAGTCACAAATGTGCCAGTAGAGCATACAAACAACGTAAGCGAGATGAGAAAGTAGATTCTACTCTAAAGGAGCAAATCAAATCCGTTACTTCTGCAAATTCCGAAAACTTGCAAAGTCTGCAAAGCCTGCCAATTCAAACAGGCAATTTTATCAATCTTAGAGATAAGGAGTTTTTAAGCGTTCAAGAAGCTGCCATTTTATTAGGTGCAAGCAGATGGACAATTCAACGAATGATTCAAAGAGAAGACATAAAAGCAGGTAAGCTGGGCAGAAGAACCATTATACCACGTTCCGAAATTGATAATCTTTTTAACTGATGAGCAATGAAAATAACATTAAGACAACGCAAAAAGGGTAACAAGATTACCCTCTACCTTGACTACTACGACCAAGGCAAACGAGAGTATGAACATTTAGGTTTATACCTCACACCCGAACCCGACAAAGGAAGTTTAACCAAAGCCCAAAAGGACGAGAACAAAAAAATCCTTGAATTGGCTGAGAGCATCCGAAGTAAAAGGCATTTAGAAGTTCAAAATAGCATTTACGGCTTCCGAGATAAAGAGAAATTGAAAGGCAGTTTTTTTGAGTTTTTTGATGCCCTTACAGAAAAGAAAAAAGCCAGCTTGGGTAATTATGGCAATTGGAATGCTGTCCGTATTCTGATAAAAGCCTACAATCCTAAAGATGTAACCTTTGAGCGTTTAGATAAAGAATGGGTTGAAGGATTCAAAGATTACCTGGACTATGAAGCCAAAACCAAAACAGGTGACGGAATTTCACTCAATACAAAATACAGCTATTTCAACAAATTGAGAGCTGCACTCAAACAGGCTTTAAAAGAGGGCTTAATCAAATTTAATCCAGCGGAACAAGTAGAACCATTTCCACAGGATGATGTTGAGCGTGAATTTTTAACCCTTGAAGAATTACAGAAGTTAGCCAACACTCATTGCCGAAATGAAACGCTAAAGCGTATGTTCATTTTTTCTTGTCTAACTGGTTTAAGGTGGTCGGATATTGAGAAACTAAAATGGTCAGAAATTCAGCACTCAGATAATTTAGGCTACTTCATTCGTTTTCGTCAACAAAAAACCAACGGAGCAGAAACCTTACCTATTGCCGAAGAAGCAAGAGAACTTTTAGGAGAACAGAAAGAACCAAAAGAAAAGGTATTTACAGGGCTTAAATATGGCAACTGGAACAAAACCTACTTAAAGGATTGGTTAATTGATGCTGGCATCAATAAGCACATCACATTCCACTGTGCCCGTCATACTTACGCTACGCTTCAGTTGACTTTAGGCACAGACATTTACACAGTTTCAAAATTATTAGGGCATAAAAACCTTTCTACTACCGAGATATACGCAAAGGTTATCAACGAGAAAAAGGTGGAAGCTGCCAACAAAATCAAAATCAAATTATAAGTATGGAAGCACCGCAAATATTTTTAGTAGAAGAATTGGAATTAAGAATTTCAATTGAAGCAGTTGAGTACAAGCATAAGTTTGATAACTTTTGGGAAGAACACAAATTTGACCCTGATTATTTCAACCGATTTATGGAAGGTCCTTTATTGAGTGAATTTGTTCAAACCATTTACAAAAGAACCCAACACCTCAACAACAATGAAATCAATAAATACCTTACGGTATCATTGAGCCAGTTTAAAACCCATAGTCCAAAGCTACGCTTTGAAGCTATGAAAGAACAGTATTATAGAGATTACTGGTATCCTAATGTTGAACCAGATCATTACTCTAAAATGTCAGAGTATGAAAACAAGTATTTCGGTCACGTTTTCAAATGGTATGAGAAACATTTCCACTTATTTCAAGAAGCCACAGAACAAGCCCTGCAAGACTGCAAACAACGGACATAGTATACCACATGTGCCGGGATAAAGTGAGCATAGCTCGCCGGATGAAAGTGAACCACCT
>NZ_JAYEEQ010000032.1:0-14366 GCF_034651555.1 Aurantibrevibacter litoralis
ATCTATGCTCCATAGTATAAGATATTATTTGCTCTAATTTAATGACTTTATATCTAATAACAAAGTGCCTAAGTCAAAAGAATTATTCAAACCATTAATTAAGGAGCCGTAAAGCAGAAGAGAATGGTTACTTGAATATTTTCAAAAAGCTTGTCAACATTTCAAAGGAGTACAACACTATAAAGTTTGGCAAGATGGTCACCATGCAGCACATGTTTATAGCAATTCTTTTAGTAAACAAAAAATTGAGTATATTCATAATAACCCTGTCAAAAAAAATAGGTATACTACCAGAGGACTATTATTTTAGTTCGGCAAGAAACTATTCGGATTTAGAGAACGAATTGGAGGTATTGGTTTTATAGTTGTTTTGATACGTTCCGGTTGCTGGCCTCTTGTGGGCACTCGTTGCAAACGAGCGCTAGCGGTGGGGTTAATTGTTTTGTAATACATCGGATTTACCCTTCCGTTCATCCAAAAGTTAAACGGGTTACGGGATTCCGCAAAACAGTGATCTTTTAGCCGATTACCTTTGTCCACAATTTAATTAGCTAAATAGCAGTTCATATGAAAAAACCATTTTTTACATTCCTAGTTCTTGTAGCCATGTGCTTTATACAATGTACTTCTGATAATTCCACGAGCACGGAAGACTTTATAGAAAACCAGAACGACACTGTAGAAGAAAACACATCGGAAGAAGTGGGAGAAAATGACGATGACAATACAACCATTGTTGATGACCCAGATGGATCAAATACTAGTGAAGGGGAAGACGCAACGATTGATGAAACGGTAAGTGGAGACGATCAGCCTGCAAACAACGATAATGAAGAAACTATAGTGGGATGCGACAATGAGGATATCGTATTTGAAGATCAGGACACTTCAATGGTTGAAGGTGAATGCGCACAATTTTTAAATGAAGGCAGCATTAAAAGCATTACTAATGGTGAAGCTTTTGATTCCAGTGGTATATTGGCTACCGGAATTTATGGACAAGATGAAGATGTTTTTACATTAAGTATCAGTGGCGGAGATGGGATTGATGCAAGTCGAGATATTGATCAAAGAAATCAACGCGGAGTTGCCCTTGCTATTTCTTCTACTAATCTTGGATTTGATGATTTGGAAGTTGGAGTTACTTACAACGGTACCAACGGCAACAACTTATTAAACGGAGGTTTTGAATTATTCCTCTTTTACGTAAAGATAATTGATTGTGAATCCGTAGAAGGTGGATTGGATATTTCACCTACTGCTAGTCTTGAATTCTCAAAAATTGATCGCCAAAACCAATTATTGAGCGGTACATTTGAATTTTTAGCCACTGATCCAGATACCGGCAATACCTTTCCGGTGGTAAATGGAACTTTTACGGATATTTGGTATTGCAGACAAAGTTCAAATACCGGTAAAATGAATAGGATTAATAAAAAGATCCGGTCTGTATTGGCAAAATAAAGTGCTAGTAATCATGCTTTAACAATTTTTACTCAATGGCAAGGAAATGTTTTCCATGCCTATGATAGTGCGAATTTGCATCACAAATCGAAATATCTTTAAAAAGAAGAGCATTGGTAATTACCAACAAAAACCATAAAAAGACGCAGACTTATTATTTTTTTGATAAAAGTGTACGAAAGTATACATTTTTTACTTCCAAAGATTGGGCAGAAATCGCTCATACAATAAATACCGCCAGGTGCCCCAATCGTGTCCGCCGTAACCACCCACATAATACTCATGTTCTATATTATGGTTTAACAGGGCTTCATGAAAAGCCGCACTTCTGGCGCCCAAATAACCTTCTGCTTCCGCAGTGCCCAGTCCTACAAACAAATAATCAATTTTCTGATTGACCTTAGGGTCGTTAAGAAATGAGGATAACGTATTTTCACTGTCCATATCACCGGCACTCAACACCCCAAAAGAGCCAAACAAATCGAGCGAATTTAACCCTACAAACATGGTATGTCTTCCTCCCATGGAAAGTCCGGATAAGGCGCGTCCCTTTGGGTTCGTTTGTACTTTATACGCACCTTCCACCAAAGGAATAACATGCTTGCGCATTTCATCTTCAAATAAAGTAAACGTCAGTTCCACATGCTTGGGGTGATTTCGGTGTAGCATCTGATTATTAGGGATCACAATCACCATCGGTTTTGCTTTTCCTTCGGCCAATAAATTATCCATAATAAGATTTACACGACCATCATACATCCAGTTGGAAGGTAGTTCCCCACTCCCTCCTACCAAATACAGGGTGGGATACATTGTAGTGCCATCATAATCAGGTGGAGTGTACACATACAATTCGCGTTCGCCTTTTGTTACATCCGAATGGTAAATATGGCGGGTAACAGTACCATGCGGAACATTTTTTGCATCGTAATAGGCCGGGGCATTTCCATGCACCACTAATTGACTGTAAGGGGGCATGGCGGTAAAGGCAGCTACGGTATTGCTCGGATCGGTTATCTGTACCCCGTCCACATTAAAAAAATACATATAAATATCGGGTCGAATAGGGCCAACCGTTAAGGTCCAAATACCATCACTTCCTTTCGTAAATGGCATGAATTTCTCGGATGTTCCCAAGGCAGAAAGCAGGGCACCACCGGTAAGATTAACTTGCTTGGCTTCGGGCGCTTTTAATCTAAAGGTTACCGTTTGATCGTCGTGAACCTCAGGTGAATTTAATGGCGCACTAAAGGGTGTTAGATCTTCCGTATTCTTATGAGGGTTATAATCTAGATTTACATTGGCTTGCTGTGCTGCTAATTGCGGCATTAGCAATACGTTTGAGATGCCAAGAACTAGTAAGAAGAGATTTGTTCTTATTCCTTTGTTTGGTGTTTTTTTTAATTTTTGCATGAGGTTACTATTTTATGTTGACTTTTAAACCTTTTGAAGGCTTTGATATAGTTGATTTTTAGGTTAAAATCCTGTTCTTTCATTTTATTCACTCATATTCTTCTTTACTATAAGTGTTTATGAATCTTCGTTTTCTTTGCTTGTCCAAAAAAAACGAAACCGAGTAACGAGGTTCACGAATACCGATTAGAACAAATAAAATTCTAATGAGTAAACAAAACAAAAGACACTCCTTCTTAGATATTCCCGAAAATCGGAAAGGATTTTCGAGACCACGACCAAGGCCTAATTTTTTCCAAGGCTTCAAAAATTCTTAACGGCCTTGTTCGCTGCCCTACAGAAGGAGGATGTCCACGTGCACAACTTTACTACAATGAGCACGGTACTTATATCAATTCGATTGTTTTCGTATATTACTCATAAGGTAGTCCCTTTTGAATGAAAACTTTAGTCAATTGTCCAGCTATATTAGCATATACTTGGGCTCCTCTGAAAGTTCATCACCCATATAACTTTACTTCCCGTTAAAAAAGATCATAATAGCCACGACTATAGCCACAATGACAATAGAGACCCCTATATCCATCCAGTTGTAACTGTTCTTGTTCTTCTGTTTTTCCTCTTCAGTTATGGTGCCAAAGGTAAGGTTCACCACTTTTTCCCTAGACGGTGCCGGGGTGGCCAAACTCACTGCGATAATAAATAAAATACAGAACAGAAAGAACCAGGCACCAAAGGTTAAAAAGTTCATATTACCTAAGTAAAAAAGAAGTCCATTAGGGTCTAAACTTCCCTTGATAAGTTCTAAAGTAATTCTAATTGTTGCCACCACAATACCCATGATCAATGTGGCAAAAGCACCTTGGGAATTGATTCTTTTATAAAAAATACCCAATAGAAAAACAGCTGTTATCGGCGGGGCAATGTACGATTGTACGCTTTGTAAGTATTCGTAAAGTACTCCAGATATATTGGCCATAATCGGAATCCATATAATCCCGATAATCACCACGATAACCGTTGCGATTTGTCCGGTGCGCACCAATTTTTTTTCCGGGGTATTGGGTCTTAGCTTCTTATAAATATCTACGGTAAATAAGGTAGAACAAGAGTTAAACACTGAGGCCAGCGAACTCATCAACGCCGCCAATAAACCTGCAGCTACCAATCCTCGTAGTCCTGAAGGCAACAAATTACTCATTAATACCGGAAAGGCCTCATCCGGACTATCCCAATGCAATTCGCCCCTCATTTTTAAGGTAAGGGCAATAATCCCCGGAATCAGAAATAGAAAAACAGGTAATAGTTTTAATAAAGCCCCAAAAATGGTGCCGCGTCGTCCCTCTTTTATATTCCGTGCCGTAAGTGCACGCTGCACAATATACTGGTCTGTGCACCAATACCAAATCCCTACCACTGTACTGGTAATAAAAAGAGACGGCCATGGAAAATCCGGATCGGTAGCGGGACGCCACATATTAAAATATTCCGGTGTTAAGGTTTCGGTCATACTGCCCCATCCTCCAACTTTATCTAGACCAATGTATGTTAATATGGCGGCTCCCAAAATTAATAAAACGGCTTGAAGGGTTTCGGTGTACACCACCGCGCGCATCCCCCCCAATACCGTATAGATACCGGTAAGGATGACCGTAGCAATGGCACCGGTCCAAAAATCGATACCCAATAAAGCAGACACCACCACACCTCCGGCATAAATGGTTACCGATATTTTTGTAAGCACATAGGCAACAATAGAGAATACAGAGAGTACCCAGCGTGATCTGGCATCGAAACGCTTTTCTAAAAACTCAGGCATGGTAAATACGCCGCTACGGGCATAAAAAGGTAAAAATACCCAGCCCAAAATTAAAACGACCCACGCATGTATCTCATAAATTAACAAGGGTAATTTGTTGCTGGCCCCTGTACCCGCAAGACCCACCACATGTTCTGATCCAATATTCGAGGCAAAGATGGAGGCTCCTACTACAAACCACCCAATATTTCTGCCTGCCAAAAAATAATCTTCGGTGCTTTCCTTCTTTTTGCGAATCACCCATACGGCAATGCCTAATAGAACTAAAAAATAGATGGCGATACTTATCCAGTCCAGTGTGTCTAATCGTTGCATGATATTGGCTTATTTGGTTGATAGTTTAAATGTGGTTTTACTGCTATATTTTTCACCGGGTTCCAGCGTTACTGAAGGAAACTGACTTTGATTTGGCGAATCCGGATAGTGTTGTGTTTCCAAACATAGCCCGCTTCTTTGGGCATAGGTGCCTCCATTAGGAGCTGGAAGGGTACCATCCAAAAAATTTCCCGAGTAGAACTGAATACCCGGCTCGTCGGTAAACACTTCCAAATACCTCCCGCTTCCCGGATGATATGCTGCGGCAACTCTTCTGAAGCCTGCTTGCTGATCGTTGAGTACCCAACAATGGTCGAACCCACCTCCCAATTGCAACTGGGTATGCGCTTTACTTATATCCTGACCGATGACTTTTGGTTGTCTAAAATCGAATGGTGTTCCTTCTACGGACTCCAGAACCCCTGTAGGGATTAACCCACTATCTACAGGCAGATACTTGTCGGCATGTATTTCCAATTCATGATCCAAAATGGTATTGGAAAAATCCCCGGATAGATTAAAATACGCATGTTGGGTAAGATTAACAATAGTAGTTTTGTCTGTAGTGGCCTCGTAGAACACCTCTAAGGTATCGTCGTTATGTAAAGTATACGTGACATTCGTAGTTAATGTGCCGGGAAAACCTTCTTCTCCATCGGGGCTTACATAGGTAAGTAGTAGAGAAACTGATGTGGGTGTTTCTTTTGTTTTGGCTTCCCATACTTTTTTATCAAACCCTTTTACACCTCCATGGAGGTTGTTGGCTCCGTTGTTCTTAGCCAGTTGGTAGGTTTCATCATGTAAAGAAAACTTTCCGCCGGCAATGCGATTGCCATACCGACCGATAAGAGCTCCGAAAAAGGGATTCTCCTTTTCGTATTGTGTTAAAGTATCGAATCCCAATACCACATTTTCAAAGTTGCCGTTTTTGTCTGGAGCATTCAAAGCGGTAATTCGCCCGCCATAGGTGATGATATCAACTTGCAGGCCATTTCTGTTTTTCATGGAATACTGTGCTACCTTTTGTCCATCAGCAGTGGTGCCATATTCTTGTTCGGTAATGCTTCCCTTTTCCTCAGGGATTTCAAGACCCGTTGTCTTCTCTTTGTTTTCCTTTTGCTCTTTACATTGGATGTTTAAAAGCATAAAAAAAACCACTACTAAACCAGGCATAACTACACGTGTTGTATTTCTCATGATATTGGGTTTTAACTACATTTTATTCTCAAACAGGTGATAATACACTTCATTGGCATTTAGCTGATCTTTGAACTGCCGTATGCTGGTATTTTTATCGATGACCACTACTTCTATTCCTGCCATTTCAGCAAAATCTTCTATAAATTCTGTGGTCAAAGCTTGGGTATAAACAGTATGATGCGCTCCACCGGCCAAAATCCATGCGGTAGCCGCAATTTCCAGATTGGGCTGTGCATCCCAAAGCACGCGGGCTACCGGTAAATTGGGTAACGCAGCCATAGGATTCACAGCTTCTACCTCATTCACGATCAACCTAAATCTATTCCCCAAATCTACTAAAGAAACATTCAATGCCGGTCCGGCCGGGGAATTAAAAACCAAACGTACCGGGTCTTCCTTACCGCCTATTCCTAAGGGGTGGACTTCACAATTGGGTTTTTTATCCGCAATAGATGGACAAATTTCCAACATATGAGATCCCAAGACATAGGATTTTTGAGGGGTAAAGTGGTAGGTGTAATCTTCCATAAACGAGGTGCCGCCCGGTAAGCCAAGCGCCATAACCTTTAAGGCACGGAGCATGGCGGCGGTTTTCCAATCGCCTTCTCCCCCAAAACCATAGCCATCGGCCATGAGGCGTTGGGTAGCGATTCCCGGTAACTGCTTCAATTCGCCAAGGTTTTCAAAGGTATCCGTAAAGGCCTTGAATCCGCCTTCTTCCAGAAAGGATCGTAATCCTAATTCTATTTTAGCGGCATCGATAAGGGATTGCCTTTTACTGCCGGATTCCAGCAATTCTTCCATCAAAGTATAATCCGACTCATACACCTTTACTAAATCGGCTACTTGTTCATCTGTAAGGGTATTCATTTTCTTCACAATATCCGAAGAATCATAGCCATTAACTGAAAAACCAAAACGCAACTGAGCTTCTACCTTATCGCCATCGGTTACGGAAACTTCGCGCATATTATCTCCGATACGCGCCACTTTTAAATGTTGAAACTCGTTCCAACCCAACGCCACACGGGTCCAATTTCCTATTTTTTCCTGAACTCGTTCTTCTTTCCAATGCCCAACTACTACTTTTCGTTTCTTGCGCATGCGGGTCATCAGATGGCCAAACTCCCTGTCCCCATGAGCGGATTGGTTTAAGTTCATGAAGTCCATATTGATACTATCCCAGGGAATTTCGGCATTGAATTGGGTATGCAGATGACATAAAGGTTTGGTAAGCACACTCAAGCCCTTTATCCACATTTTTGCGGGAGAAAAGGTATGCATCCAGGTAATAATCCCAATACATTGGTTGTTTGAACTGGCTTGCTGACACAATTGGGTTATTTCATTGGGTGTTTTAACCGTTGGTTTGTAAATGAGTTTTACCGGAATATAATTTGAAGCATTCAATCCTTTGACAATTTCCTGTGAATTTAGTGCTACTTGTTGTAAGGTTTCAGGGCCATATAAATGTTGGCTTCCAGTTACAAACCATATCTCCTTTTCTGCTAGTTCTGCAATCATAAAAATCTTAACTTAATGGTTATTGTCCGTAATAGGCATCTTTGCCGTGCTTACGTTTATAGTGTTTTTTTATCAGTGAATTCTTTAATTTGGGGGCTTCAGGGTTTATTTGAAGAGTTAAATAGGCCATTTGGGCAACGGTTTCCAGTACTTTACTGTTATACACCGCTTTGGCCGCTGTTTTGCCCCAGGCAAAGGGACCGTGATTGCCCAATAATACCATTTCGACTTCTTCCGGAGAAAGATTCCGTTCTTTGAAACAATCCAAAATCTGTATGCCGGTATTGTGCTCGTAGTTCCCTTCTATCAAATGATCTTTCATGGGGGCTGCGCAGGGGATATCGGCCGTTAAGTGGTCGGCATGGGTCGTTCCGAAAATTGGAATATCTCGCTGGGCCTGAGCCCATGCCACAGAGTATGTAGCATGTGTATGGGCAATGCCGCCTATATGGGCCCAATTTTTATATAAAAAAGCATGGGTTTTGGTGTCGGATGAAGGTCTCATGGAGCCTTCGATAATGTGGTTATCATAGTCTAATACCACCATATCTTCAACCTTCAGCTTTTCATAGGGTACACCGCTGGGTTTTATGGCAAAAACACCCTTTTTTCTATCTACCGCACTTACATTCCCGAAGGTATAGATGACCAAACCCAATGCGTTGAGCTCCATATTGGCCTCATAACATTCTTGCTTTAATGCTTTATATTTGGAATTCATGAGCCTCTTTTTTTAAGGTGTTTTCTACAAATTTGCCCAATTGATCGTAAGCTTTCATTGCCTCTTTGTAGGCTTCTACCTTGTTGGGCTCCGGGAAATATTCCGCTTCAAAGTCGCTTCCCATTTTGGCAGCAGCCTGCGTAACTGAGTTATAAATTCCGGCTGCTACAGCGGCATATATCGCCGCTCCCAGAGCAGGCGCCTGATCGGAGGCTGCCACTTTAATCGGCATATTCATCACATTTGCCAAGGTTTGCATGACGTAGGGCGATTTCCGGGCCACCCCGCCAATTCCAATAACGGTATCGATCTGTATCCCTTCCTCTTTAAATCGATCGGCTATTTTTTTAGAGCCAAAGCAAATGGCATTTATTAAGGCTTTAAAAATGTGAGGGGCTTTACTCCCCAAAGACAAATACGCAATGGCACTTTTAAGGTTTTGGTCAGCGTCCGGAGTACGTCGCCCGTTGATCCAGTCTAGCGCTATGGGGATACTGTCTTCAATGGGAATGGCTGCTGCGGCATCGGACAGTTTTTTGATAAAATTGATTTCTATTTCCTCCTTTAGATCCTTTTTCTGTTGTTCAGAAAGGATTTTTGAGGTCATGACCAAATGCTCCACCGGCCAGGAAAGTACATCCTTAAACCAGGCCAACAGATCTCCAAAAGCGGATTGTCCGGCTTCCAAACCTATCAGTCCGGGAATAACCGAGCCATCTACTTGTCCGCAAATTCCTTTTATGGTTTTTTGGTTTACTTCCTCCTCACCCGCTACAATGATATCGCAGGTGGATGTTCCCATGACCCGTACCAAAGCATGCTCCACAATTTTGGCACCCACAGCGCCGGCATGGGCGTCGAAGGTGCCCACAGCAACTACGGTATCTGTGGTAAGACCTAATTTTACAGCCCATTCCTTACTTAGCTTTCCCGCAATTTCATTGGAAGTATAGGTTTCCTGATAAAGACGATTTCTTAGTGCACCCAAATAAGGATCTAACGTATCTAAAAATTCTTTGGATGGAAGCCCATTCCACTCGCTATGCCACATGGCCTTATGCCCTGCCGCACATCGGCTGCGCTTAAAGGAATTTACATCTTTTTCGGCTATGAGCAGGTAGGTCATGATGTCACAATGCTCCATCCAGGTGTAGGCGGCCTTCTTTACCGCATCATCTACTCTGGAAATATGTAAAATTTTGGCCCAAAACCATTCCGAAGAATAAATACCACCCACATATTTGGTGTAGTTTTCACCTCCCCAATTTGCCGCAAGGGTATTAATTTCATCGGCTTCTTTTATGGCGGTATGGTCTTTCCATAACACCATCATGGCGTTGGGATTTTCCGTAAAGCCTGCTACCATGGCCAGAGGCACACCGTCTTTGGTGACCGGAACCGGAGAGGAACCAGTGGTATCTATACAAATTCCTTTTATATCCTCAGCGTTTACACCACTCCGCGCAACGATGGTTTTAATGGTGTGCTCTAGGCCCTCAATATGATCCAGCGGGTGTTGCCGAAACTGATTCAGTCCCGGATTGCAATAGAACCCGTCTCGCCATCGTTTATAGTAATTTACCTCGGCATCTATTTCTTTGCCGTCTGCGGAATCTATCAGCACAGCTCTTACCGAGTCTGTTCCGTAATCCAATCCTATTACATAATTCTTCATACTCTTCGCCCTGCGTTTTTGAAGTATCCATTGAGCGCTTGTCTCCTTACAGACATCAACCACCTCATTTTACAATTCCTAAGTCCTATTTGGTTCCCTTTAATACCACCACGGAAAAAGGAGGAAGTTCCACATCCAGTTTTCCTTTTTTAAATTGATAAGACTTAAATTCAACCGGTTTAATGTTTTCAGGTTTATCAAAGGTATTGTGATCTTGTAACTTTCCTGATTTTAAAATAACACCTTCGATTTTCTTCATTTTCAACTCAGACAAATCTATAGATACTTTGTTTGCCTTTTTTGCATCGATATTAACTAGAGAAATATTAACCGCATCGTTTTGATCTAAGGAAGCTGATGCCGTAATCGCAGGTAGCGATTCTCCATTGTACGTATATTTTGGAGATTCAAAAGATAGGGGCAACAATTTGGCATCGTGATGCACATTGTACATTTTCATGACATGATAGGTTGGGGTCAAAATCATTTTCTCTTCCTTCGTTAAAATGACTGCTTGAAGTACGTTTACGGTTTGTGCCAAATTGGCCATTTTTACCCGATCCGCATGGTTGTTAAAAATATTCAGCACCATTCCGGCAATCATGGCATCGCGCATGGTATTTTGCTGATATAAAAACCCAGGATTGGTTCCTTCCTCCACATTGTACCAGCCACCCCACTCATCAACAATTAAATCCACTTTTTTTTCCGTATCATATTTATCCATAATGGCCACATGCTTCTCTATGAGTTCATTCATTAACCAAGATTCCTTCATGGTGCCAAAATAATGTTCCTCCGTAAAAGCGGTGTCAGGTCCCTTTGCCTTCCAATCGATTACCGAATAATGATGTAATGCCACGCCTTGTAATAAATTGTGTGGAATATTTTTCATTAAAACCTCTGTCCAGTTATAATCATCGTTACTCGCTCCGGAGGCTATTTTGTATAGACCTCCGTCAACATCAGCATCGGACATAAAGGTAGCATACAACCTGTAAATATCTGCATAGTACTCCGGACGCATATTACCACCACAACCCCATGCCTCATTACCAACGCCCCAATACTTTACCGTCCAAGGTACATCTCTACCATTCTCTCTTCTTAAATCGGACATTGGACTTTTTCCTTTAAAATTAGTGTATTGTACCCAATCGGCCAGTTCCTGAACCGAACCGCTGCCCACATTTCCAGATAAATAAGGTTCGGCTCCCAAGGTTTCACACAGATTAAGAAAATCATGCGTTCCGAAGCTATTATTTTCTGTTACGCCTCCCCACCAAGTATTTACAATAGTGGGTCGGTTTTCTTTGGGGCCAATGCCGTCCTTCCAGTGGTAGGTATCTGCAAAGCATCCTCCGGGCCAGCGTAGGTTTGGAATTTTAAGCGCTTTAAGCGCATCAATAATATCATTTCGAACCCCTTCCGAATTTGGAATAGGGCTATTTTCACCTACATAAAAACCTTCGTAGATACATCGCCCTAAATGCTCTGCAAAATGACCGTAAATATGTTTACTAATAATAATTTCTTCGGCAGGATTTTGAATTTTAACCACTGTGGGCGCATCCTGAGAAAAAGCTGTACTTATTGCTCCTATTAAAACAAATGATAAAAAAATTCTTAAGCGTTCCATAATTAAAGTTTAAGTGATACAATACTGGCGTGATCATTCTTGGATCGGTCATGATAACATGTAATAAGCACTAACAATTATAAAAATGTCTGGGCTTAAAACAAATTTATGCTTTACGTTTTGTTATAAAAACGCCTTTAAAATAAAATTTTTTAAAAGTGTTTTTTATACACAATAAAAGAAGTAAAATATTTTAATATGTACAAACTAAATCTAATTTTATTCCCTTTAATTTTCAATCGGCACAAATTGAAAGCTTTGTATGGTATCACTTGTAATTTTGTATAGGCTAATTACTACATAACAGACTCAAAAAATAAATGATTTTGTGTACAAAAATGTCCTTAAGTTACATAACTTGCATTTTAAAATTTATTCGGTGTTACACAATTACAATTCAGAAGACAAAGTACTCTTAGCCGTAGATTGTATCATCTTCGGTTTTGATAGTGAAGGTTTAAAAGTTTTATTGATCAAAAGGGACTTTGAACCGGAAAAAGGCAAATGGTCCCTCATAGGCGGTTTTCTCAAAAAAGAAGAAAATCTAGATCAGGCCGCCATTCGAATTCTACATCATTTAACAGGCCTAAACAATATTTACATGGAGCAGCTCTATGCGTTTAGCAAAGTAGATCGTGATCCGGCCGAACGTACCATTTCCGTAGCTTATTATGCGCTAATTGATATTGCATCGCATAGCAACGACCTTATTCGGCTCGACGCAGCACAGTGGTTTAACCTAAGAACTGCACCCAAACTCATTTTTGATCACGATAGAATGCTAGCAAGGGCTATTGCCCGTCTGCGCAGAAGAGCCAGAACCAAACCTATTGGTTTTGAACTTTTGCCAGAAAAATTTACCATGAAACAGTTGCAATCCTTGTATGAAGCCATTTTAGATGAAAAACTAGACAAGCGCAATTTTATCACTAAAGTAAATTCTCTGGAGATTCTTATAAAATTAGATGAAAAAGACATGTCTGTGTCACGAAAAGGTGCTTATCTTTTTAAATTTGATAAAGCCAATTACGATCTTAAAATTGAAGATGGATTTAATTTTAAAATCTAAGAGTGCTTCTCAAGAAGTACCACACCCTAAATAAATCTTTAGCTATACCGATAGAGGTAACTACTCATCTTACTCATTAATAAAAACGAATTCTGATGATGGGTGATGAAACGAAAAATTTATTTCTTTAGCGGATGAACACAAAGCAGAATCATCGCCAAAAATTAATTTAATACCTTCTGTAAACCTTCAGGTGTCGCCATCTTCTGCTTTAGTGTCTTTGCGACTTATTTCAGCCTTCAACAAATTTATTACACGTTTTGCCTTTTGCGTATGCATAATTCTAATCGTCTATTTTACCTCTACCTTTTATCCTTGTTTGAAAATAATAGTAACCCGGTCTTAGTAGTAGTCCGCATATAATAACACCAACCAGACAAGTAGGAATGAAAATCCCCACCGAACATTTAAAGTACTTTCACATCAATCATTAAATGAAAAGTATGTAAAGATAAAATACGCAGATGTCGGATAAGAACCAACGTTAGCAATTCCGAGTGGATTCGGCGATAGTTGAATCCGCCGTAATTGCCGTTATATAGTATTGGCAACAGTACTTGTTTAGTCATAATGAAATCTGCATTTCGCAATTAAAATCTCTCCTTCTTTGCATTGGTAAATCAGTCTATGCTCACTATCAATCCGTCTTGACCAAAATCCGGCGTATTTATGTTTTAAAGGCTCCGGTTTTCCAATTCCATCGAAAGGGTTTCGAGCAATGTCTTTTAAAAGTTCATTTATTTTCTTGAGCTTTTTCTTATCCGTCTTTTGCCAATACAAATAATCTTCCCAAGACTCGTCAACGAAAACGTATTTCATTTAATCTTCAATTAAATCTTTTTTGAAAGTTGTTCCATTCTTTAGTTTATCAATTGCCGAATCTAATCTCAATTCATTTTTTCGAGAGGATAATTCATGATTTGTCGCCATTAAAGAATTGTATTCTTGCAAAGACATAACTACAATGCCTGAATCTTTTCCGCGATTTATAATCAAAGTCTCAAAGTTTTTTACAACGTTGTCCAAGTAAGTCTTAATATCTTTTCTAAAATCAGAAACAGTTGTTATTTGCATAATAGTATATTTTTTAAGTACAAATATATGTACAAAATATAGTCCATGCAATTTTTTTTTAGTTGTTGCCAACGACCCTAGGCATCGAGTAAACACTGGAACTTTATACCCAAACCTTTCGGTTTAGCACATACTGAACCGAGGGTACGTCCGTTGGTGTTAGGTGCAAGTGAAATAACATGCCGAAGGCCGCTAGAACGTCTCAGGTGAGGGATGTTTTGTTATTACAGCCTTTATTTGTTTAGGCGAAGTCAGCAATATTTCCGGATACACTAAAGTTAGCTCTTTAGTTTTTATTGTCGTACAATTCACTGTTCTTTTCTCTTACATGACCCGCAAAAGAATAATAACTTGTCTTTTCGTTATGGTATAAATCAAATTAGCCATCCCCCGAAAATTGAATGTGACAATCGAAAAAGCATTGATTTTATTGATGTTTTGAGAGGTTTTTAA
>NZ_JAYEEQ010000033.1:0-11150 GCF_034651555.1 Aurantibrevibacter litoralis
ATTTTAATGAAAAAATTAACCGCTTAATTAATAATCGAAATTTAAAAGATCACTCTTGTTTTATAGGGGTCAAAACATTATGGCCGCTGTTGAACTAAACCCCAAAGTGGTAGCCTTTTCCAAACTCGAAAAATGTACCATCTTTTGGGAAGGCTACAAAAAAGGGAAGCCTACAACTTTATGAATAGGCTTTCCGCCTAAGGATTCCTATTCTAATTTCAAAGAGATTCACGTTCAGTCCTTCATTGCCTGTACTAAGCGAACATTTTAAGTGGATAAATACCTTAAAACGGATACGCTACAGACAAGTAGCTTCTTAATACCACTATAAAAAAGGGACATTATTTTCCTTTGTATTTTAATGTTCCTAACTCAATACCAATGGCCGTTTTTGCCAAAATGGTAAATACAAAAGCGCCCAAAGCCCAAATTCCTAGGGTTACCCCAATTTCTATTTTAGTTGGCAGGTATTCTACTATTTTGCCGTAAGGGCCGGGTATAAATCCGGGAACAATTAAACCAAATCCCTTTTCTATCCAAATGGCTACAAAAAGAATAAAACAGCAGAAGTATAAGACATTCAGCTTATTTCTGAGCCTGCCAAACGTGAGAAGTACTGTAGCCAGCACATTTAAGGGAATTGCCGTCCATATCCATGGTAATAGGGCGTTTTTACCGTGTAACCCGAAGAACAGGTAATAGGCACTTTCACTATGATGTGTGGGGGCGTAGAATTCCTTAAATAATTCCGAAACCAACATTATGAGATTAATTTGAGCCGCAACGGTAACGATCATTGCAATCTTTTGGATGGTTTTGTCTTCTATTTTAAATGCGGTAAAGGTTCGTATAACGGCCAATACCAAAATGATTAGCGCTGGCCCTGCGGCGAAGGCAGAGGCTAAGAATCGAGGCCCTAACAAGGCATTATTCCAGAAGGGACGAGCCTGCAGGCCTTGGTATAAGAAGGCGGTAACCAAATGAATGCCAACTGCCCAAAAAACAGACAAAACAGCACCGGGCACGTATACTTTAGGATTGGCTTCCTTGCCCTGATAGTGCCTAAAAAGAATATAGAACGGAATGCTTATATTAATAAAAAGATATCCATTTAAGACAATGACGTCCCATGTTAGCATCGAATTCGGAAAATTAAAAACTCCGATGCCGGGTAGCATGTGCCATAGCACCGATGGTCTGCCCATATCGGCCACCACAAAGGCCAAACACATTATTAAGGCAGCGATGGCTAACCCTTCTCCTATAAGCACAGCCTGCTTAAAGTCGATATCTTTAAGAACATAGGTTGGCATAACCAACATTACGGCAGCTGCAGCAACCCCAACTAAAAAAGTAAAATTAGAAATATACAGCCCCCAGCTTACCCGATCAGACATAGCAGTAACGCTGAGACCTTCCTCGAGTTGTAGCGCATAGCAGTACATCCCTATGAGGATCACCAGCGTCAAAACACCCATCCAAATATGGTATTTTAACGATCCTTTGGTGGTTATATCCAAACTATCGATCACTAAATTTTTAAATACTTTTAGCTGTCTCATTTTATATTGATTTCGAAATCAATCTTGGTCGTTTCTTACACAATGCCCATTGTTTTGATTTAGGTGTTTCTTTATGTAATAGCGTCATATTAATCCATAAAATACCAAAACTTGGGTTCTGTTCCCAGATCTTCTTTAAGCCTAAAAACTTTTTTGTTTTCTAACACCCACCTTATGGTACTATCCGGATCCAATAAATTTCCAAAAATTCGAGCTCCTGTAGGACAGGCTTCAACGCATGCCGGGTTTTTGCCTTTTCGGGTGCGCTGTACACAGAAAGTACATTTTTCCATGACGCCTTTTTTCCGCATTCTATTTCCCAGATAATGCTGCTCTTTATTGAGTTCATTTTCCGGAACTTCGGGTTTACTCCAATTAAAGCGTCTTCCATCATACGGACATGCAGCCATGCAATACCGACATCCTACACACCAATCGTAATCGATAACCACAATACCGTCATCTTCTTTCCATGTGGCTTGTACGGGGCAAACCTCAATGCATGGAGGATTGTCGCAATGGAAGCATTGGGTGCCCATATAAAAATGATTTTCGGCTGGCACTTCATGATAGTAGTTATCATCTGCCTTATCAAACTTAAATCCTTCGCCATCTTTCATTTCATGGATACGGATGTATTGCATTTGCGAATTTCTATCCTGATTATTTTCGGTCACACAGGCCGTGACGCAATTCATATAACCTTGACATTTAGAGATATTAAAAGCGTATCCAAAAAGCACATTTTCTTCGGCATTATCTGCGGACATTACAATGTTCTTACCCGTACGCAGCTCGTAGGATCGCATAAGCCTATTTATAGTACTTTGTTTTTCGTCATCGGTCATTAGTTTATAGTTTCCTTTAAACTGTTCTTCCCAATCTATTTGAGCTTTTTCTTTAGTATCATCGTTGGCAACCATACTGCACGACGTACTCACGGCTCCTGCGCCAATCAGTAAACTAGCCGTTAGTTTTTTAAAGGCAGTTCTGCGATCCATCTTCACGTCAAAAACTTGCTCAAAACCATCTTTGGATTTTTCCTCGCCTATAGATGCCGCAATGGCTCTTTCGTAAAATTCTTCAGCACTTAGCGCTTCTTGGTTGCTTTTGCAACTGCCTTGAGATTTTCCGCAACCACAAAATTCAGAAGCTTCTTTTTGTCTCTTCGGCTCTAGGTTTAGGGAGTACCACTTTTTTTTAACGCTCATAGCTTTATTTTTAATGATCTAGACCTTCTTTACGTTCTTTCCCTGTTTGGGTGTTATAGTGTACCGGCCATCTTTTTTCAAAACCCGGACGGTGCGGATCATGACAATTTACACAAGTCATCGAGGCTCTTGGGGGCGCCCATCCAGCAATTTTTTTACCGTGAGCTCCTCCTTTCCAGTCTTCAAACGCACTAAAGTGGCATTGTGCACAAAGGGTATAACTACGATTGAAATCTATTTCTTGATGGGTTAACGTATTTAGACTATTCATATCCTTACCGTTGTGGCATGTAGCACAATTCATCGTTTCACTATTGGCGTGGTTCAATACAATGTCCCGATGCGCTTTTTGCCCATTTAAGTGATTCGACGGTGTCATCAACGGCTTATTGTGGCACTCAGTACATGGAAATGATTTTAGTTGTCCTTGTCTTTCCAGGATGAAAAAGGTGTGCTGACCCTCGGTGATTTCAATCAATTCTAGATCGAGCAGTAACGATTCCGAGGAGTGTTTTCCATGGTAAGGAGTTGTTTCTGCCTCTATTTTGTCTGTAACCGAGTGATATTCGGATGTTTCTTTACAAGCGTTAAGTGCCGCAATTAATAGAAATATCACGTAATATGTATGGCTATTATTCTTCATAATTGCTATTTACAGATCTTTGGAAAACGGCTACATTCAGTTGGGTTTGGTCCAAGGCTTTGGGTAAATGACATTGTCGGCAATTAATGCGCTCAGGATGCGTAACTCTAATTTCGTTCGGTGCACTAGGGCCAGCATGACAAGCGATACAGTTTTCTCTCATTTGTAATTGGTGTGGTATCATAGGAGGGCTTCCCGGCATGGCACGGTTAATCCCAGCTCCTATTTTGGGCGGTTGTGCTTTTGCGAAACTAAATTCTCTAAACGTGGTATTGGTGTTTTTGGTAACATGACACTGCCTACAATTTACCATCTCCGGATGTGGCGATACGGGTGCATAGGCATTAAAATTGGCTACAAATCCTCCATTTTGATGGCATTGCAAGCACGTATTTCCGCCGAAACTTCCTTCTTTTTTTACGGGGTGTGGTATGCTTGGTGGCGCACCCAGATAGGCCCTGTTAGTATAATAATTCTTTAGTGTGCGCTGATGTTGTGCATCTATAGGTATGGCATAGATATCCATACCACTGTGATCAAACCTTCTGAAAACACCACTTTCTGTGGGGATTGAAGTTCCTGTCGGTGACTCAATAACCGATATGGTTCCTTCCTCTAGTCCTTCTTGGTAACTGAAGTTCCAAACGATTATAAACATGATAAAGAGTATCAAAAAAAATGATATAATTCCAAATCTCTTTTTCATTATCAAAAATATTTATAAAACGTTGATTAATAATGGTTTATATCGTTTTGCAAAACTTCATTTTTTAAATACCCACCGGCCTGTGCCCTTTGGGTTGGTTGGGGGCTCTTATAAATTAAAATGCAGGGTACCGGATTGATAGCTATACCTTTTCTTTTAGGGTGCTATTTAGATGGATATACTACATATTGCTTTGAGGGTTTCATCAATGTTACTGTTTTTATGGTTTAATGAATGAATCAAATAAAAAATTTCTACTAAACCTAACCGATTCATGTCTCCATAAAAAATGGAAATTTCGGCTGGTAAGCAAAAAATTAAGGTTGCTTGTCATCAATTCCTAGCCTACACTTTTTCTATCTTAACCGCACATTTCTTATAATCAGGTTCTTTAGAAATGGGGCAGAACGCATCAAGGGTCACATCATTAATAAGCATATTTTCATCAAAAAATGGAACAAAAACTTGTCCTTTGGTAGGTAATCCCCTTTCGTTAATGGATGCAGGGAGTTTACAAGATCCTCGGCGCGAAGTGATTTTAATATAATCCCCATTTCGTATTCCTAAAGCCGAAGCATCTTCCGGATGAAACTCGGCATACGCATTGGGCATTGCTTGATGCAGTACAGGTATTCTGCGTGTCATAGACCCGGTATGCCAATGTTCTATGACACGTCCGGTATTTAGCCAAAATGGATACTCTTCATCCGGTTTTTCAGGAGCGTCTTCAAACGGACGTTGCCAAATAACTGCCTTCCCGTCGGGCATACCATAAAAATGAAAATCTTCACCGTTAGCGCAAGCAGGGTCATACGTAGCATTAAAACGCCATTGTGTCGATGTGCCATTCACATAAGGCCAGATGACACCCGATTCTTTTTTAAGCACGTCTACTGGTGCCATGCCATGTTTTGCGCCTTCATGGAACTGTCTGTATTCGTTGTATATCTCTTCTACATGGTTTGCTTTGCTGTAGGGAAATAAATCTCCGTAGCCCATTCTTTTCGCTACTTCTATAAACATCCATGCATCAGGGGCTGTTTCTCCCGGACCTTCTACCATTTTGTCCCAATACTGTGTTCTTCGTTCCGAATTTCCATAAAGACCACTTTTTTCAATATGCCAAGATGCGGGAAGAATCACATCTGCCACATCGGAAGTAGGCGTCGGAAATACATCAGAAACCACAACAAAACACGTTTCTTTTTGCATTCCGGGGCGATACCTACTTGTTTTGGGTAGCGAAACCAACGGATTTGTGGCTTGTATCCAAATAAATTTAATATCCCCACGATCTAAAGCTCTAAACATTTCGGTGGCATGATAGGTAGGTTTGGATGGAATATTTTCAACAGGAACTTTCCATATTTTTGCCGCTAATTCCCTGTCGTTTTTGTTCATTACAACGCCATGCGGTAGTTTATGTGTAAAAGTTCCCACTTCTCGTGCAGTGCCGCAAGCGGATGGTTGTCCTGTTAACGAAAAAGGGCCATTGCCCGGTTGCGATATTTTGCCGGTTAACAAATGAATATTGTACACTAAATTATTAATCCAAGTTCCTCGGGTATGCTGATTCATTCCCATACACCAATAAGAGACTACTTTTTTGTTTGGATTGCCATAAATGGAAGCCAGGTATTTAATGTCCATTACCGACACCTTGGCATATTTTGAAACCTCTTCGGGGCTATAGGCTTTTAAAAAGTCTTTATAGGCTTCAAAATCGATCTTCTCCGGTGCATCGGTAAATTCAAAATGGTCTTCGCGGCCATAGCCTATTTGGGTTAGCCCCTTACTAAAACTACAATGCTTCTGAACAAATGATTTATTTACCCATCCGTTTTTTATGATCTCGTAGCAAATGGCGTTGGCAACGGCTAGGTCTGTTTGAGGTTCAAATAAAATAGATTTGTCACTGGCTGTACTGGAGCGGGTCGTTCTTGTGGCAAAATCAATAATTTTTGCACCGCGTTTTGATTTTTGCTCTAACATTCTAGAAAATAACACCGGGTGCATTTCTGCCATATTATTGCCCCAAGTGATGAAATAGTCGGCATGTTCAATATCTTCGTAACACCCCATTGGCTCATCGGCACCAAAAGTGGTTAGAAATCCGGTAACTGCACTGGCCATACAAAGACGTGCGTTACAGTCTAAATTATTGGTGCCAATGGCACCCTTCATAAACTTGGATGCAATATAGCCTTCTGGGATCGTAGATTGCCCCGAGGTATACATGGCTACCGCATCTTTACCGTGTAAGGTTATGGTCTCTTTCATTTTGGTAGCTACCAAGTCTAAGGCCTCGTTTAGTGGTGTTTTTACATAGCGTCCGTTTTTTTTCACCAAGGCATGTGTGAGTCTGTCTTTGGCTTGGATACACATGATCTGATGATAGCCCTTTACGCACAGTAACCCTTTGTTCACGGCAGAATTAGGGTCTCCTTTAACGGCGACCGCCTTACCATTTTCTATGCCCACAAGAATGCCACAGCCTACACCACAGAATCTGCAGGGGCCTTTTTTCCAATCATAATTTGCGTCTTCGGGTATTTCCTTCATTTGCTCATTGGCAAATACGATCCCCGGAAACATGGACGCAGCAGCAGTCATTGCCGATAACATGGCCATTTTGCGAATAAAATTTCTTCTATGTATAACCGATTTGTACATGTACGTATTAATTTTCAGGTATAGTAAACCCGGAGACAAGGGACAATAATTTAAGACTTGCTATGGCATTTAGCTTTTCTTTAAGAAGGTCTTCTTCCCTTTCGTTTCTGGTCTCCGTTACCAAAGCTAGAACATCTTCATTCTCTGCTGGTATGATGTCACACTGTTTAAGACGTTGTAATGCCTTTATTAAATCCTCTTTTCTTCCCGGAAAGGAAAGTGCTAGGTAGCTTTTAACCGGCATATACTCAAATTTTTTAGTTCAATCTTAAATAACCTTTGCCTAATGTGTAAACAAGATAACAAAAATTGAAAAATAATTTGGAAACAAAGATGACAAAAGTCATGTCGGTTGATACAAAGGCACAGAAAGACTGAACCGGTCTTCTATTTTTAAGACGTTCAGCGCACTAATTGGGGAGAAGGTACAACTAGATGTTACAACCGAAGTGGTAAGGTAATTTTTTTTTTAGGCTTTTAAGAGGGTTATCCTTTTAAGGAGGCACTCAAAAATTCTCGATTCATTCTGGCGATGTTTTCTAAAGAAATGCCTTTAGGACATTCTACTTCGCAAGCACCAGTATTGGTACAGTTGCCAAAACCTTCCAAATCCATTTGTCGTACCATGTTTAAGACCCGTTCTGTGGCTTCTACTTGTCCTTGGGGAAGCAATGCAAATTGCGACACTTTGGCCGAAGTAAACAACATGGCACTGGCGTTTTTGCATGCCGCCACACAGGCACCACAGCCAATACAGGTAGCGGCATCCATGGCTTTATCGGCATCTTGTTTTCTAATAGGAATGGCGTTGGCATCAACAGTATTTCCGGAGGTATTTACAGAAATATACCCTCCTGCTTGTTGAATGCGATCAAAGGCAGATCTGTCTACAATTAAATCCTTTATTACGGGGAATGCGTTGGCTCGGAAAGGTTCTATGACAATGGTGTCTCCATCCTTAAATTTACGCATGTGTAGCTGACAGGTCGTTATAAAACGATCCGGACCGTGAGGTTCTCCATTGATCTGTAAGGAACACGCGCCACAGATACCCTCTCTACAGTCGTGATCAAACTCTACAGGTTCTTCGCCTTTGGTTATTAATTCTTCATTTAGCACGTCTAACATTTCCAAAAAAGACATATCGCCATCGATACCATCAATAGGATAGGTAACCATTTTACCTTTGGAAGCAGCATCTTTTTGGCGCCAAATTTTTAATTGTAATTTCATAAATTATGAATTTAAAAATCCATCCTATTAACCAGACAATGTACATGAGTACCTGCTGCTTGGGGCGGAGGAATCTATTACTTATAACTTCTTGTTTTTAATTCAATATTTTCATAAACGAGGTCTTCCTTGTGCAAAACAGCATCTTTGGGTTCGCCTTTGTACTCCCAGGCAGACACAAATTTGAAATTTTTGTCATCCCTCAACGCTTCGCCTTCGGGAGTTTGATATTCTTCACGGAAATGACCTCCACAGGATTCATTTCGGTTCAACGCATCTTTGGCAAACAATTCTCCCAACTCAAGAAAATCGGCAACACGCCCTGCTTTTTCCAATTCCTGATTTTTACTGTCTGCGGTACCGGGAACACGAACGTTTTCCCAAAAATCGGCTCGTAGTGCCGAAATTTGCTCTATAGCTTCATTTAGTTCTTTCGCATTACGCGACATACCACATTTATTCCACATTATTTTACCCAATTTCTTGTGGTAATAATCTACGGAATGGATTCCTTTGGCCGACATTAACTTCGCTATCCGGTCGTTTACTTCCTTTTCTACAGCGTCAAATTCGGGAGCGTCGGTGGCAATTTTCCCGGTTCTAATATCTTTGGATAAATAATTCCCTATGGTGTATGGCAACACGAAATACCCATCGGCTAAGCCTTGCATAAGTGCAGACGCCCCAAGTCTATTGGCGCCATGATCGCTAAAATTGGCTTCGCCTATAGCATAACAACCTTCTACCGTAGTTTGTAGGTTATAGTCTACCCAAAGTCCGCCCATGGTATAGTGTACCGCCGGATATATCATCATTGGCGTTTTATAGGGGTTTTGGTCTACGATTTTATCATACATCTGAAACAAGTTGCCGTATTTGGCTTCTATAACCTGTTCGCCCAACCTTCTAATTTCGGCATCATCTGCATTATGCAGACCGGAAGTCAATGCTTTTTCTTTTCCGTAACGCATGATGGCCGCAGAAAAATCTAAGTAAACGGCTTCTCCGGTTTTATTAACACCAAATCCGGCATCGCAGCGTTCTTTGGCGGCTCTGGAGGCTACATCGCGCGGTACCAAATTGCCAAAAGCAGGATACCTTCTTTCCAAATAATAGTCCCGATCTTCTTCTTTAATTTGTGTGGGTTTTAATTTTCCTTCGCGAATGGCTTTTGCATCTTCAAGTTTAGCGGGCACCCAGATACGACCGTCATTTCGGAGCGATTCTGACATTAATGTCAGTTTCGATTGATGATCTCCTGAGACCGGAATACACGTTGGGTGTATTTGCGTAAAACAGGGATTGGCAAAAAATGCGCCTCTTCTATGCGCACGCCATGCGGCCATAACATTACTTCCCATGGCATTGGTAGACAGAAAAAACACATTGCCATAACCGCCTGTGGCCAAAACCACGGCATGCGCCGAATGTCGTTCTATTTTTCCCGTAACCAAATCACGCGCAATGATGCCTCTTGCCTTTCCATTGACTTTTACCAAATCCATCATTTCATGACGGTTATACGACTGTATTTTTCCTCTGTTAATTTGGCGATTCATGGCAGAGTACGCACCTAATAGCAATTGTTGCCCTGTTTGGCCTTTGGCATAAAAGGTGCGGGAAACCAATACGCCTCCAAAAGAACGGTTGTCTAGGAGTCCTCCGTATTCACGGGCAAAAGGAACTCCTTGTGCCACGCACTGATCAATGATATTTCCGGAAACTTCTGCCAATCGGTATACGTTGGCTTCTCGGGATCGGTAATCGCCTCCTTTAATGGTGTCATAAAATAGTCGATAATTACTATCGCCATCTCCTTGATAATTTTTTGCAGCATTAATTCCGCCTTGAGCCGCAATAGAGTGCGCCCTTCTTGGAGAATCTTGATAGCAAAAGGTTTTCACGTTATAACCCAATTCGGCGAGGGTGGCAGCGGCAGAACCACCTGCAAGTCCGGTACCCACCACAATAATATCGATATTTCGCTTATTGGCCGGATTTACAAGGTCAATGTCGTTTTTATGTTTTGTCCATTTCTCGGCCAACGGGCCGGACGGTATTTTAGAATCCAATACTCCCATAATTAATGTGTAATTGGGTTAAGGTGATGATAGATTGCAATAAACGCAAACCCTAGAGGAATTGCGATGGCATAAATTTTAGTGATGGTTTTAATGGCAGGCGCATACTTATTGTTGAGACCCATGGTTTGAAATGAGGATGCAAACCCATGCAATAAGTGCAACGCCAAAAGCACAAAAGATAGAACATAGAGGATGGTTCGCCATATAGGTTGAAACTTCTCTACAGTTTCTGCATAATACCGTGTAGGATCTTCCGGGTTCACCGCAACGTATTTATAGTTCATTTCGTGAACCCAAAAATCGTAAAAGTGAAGCCCCAAAAAAGCCAAAACCACAAGACCGGTAATAATCATGTTTCGCGAAATCCAAGAGGCATTGGCACCTCCATTATATTGTGCGTATTTTACCGCTCTGGCCTTATTGTTCTTTAATTCTAATGCAATACCCATGAGAAAATGAACAAGTACGCCGGCTATCAAAATAGGCTGAAGTACATATTGCACCAACGGGTTATACCCCATAAAATGAGACCATGAATTAAAGGTATCCGGGGCAATTACAGAGGTAATGTTAATGACAAAATGCTGGCCCAGAAAGAACACCAAAAAAAGACCCGAAAGTGCCATTACTACTTTTCGGGCAATTGAAGCGTTTAGAAATCCACTCATTAGTACGATATTTTAATTACAAATTTAGGGTACAGTTAAGTTATTAACAAACTTTAGGGGTTTTTAGTGCGGTATTTAGAATTAATTTAAGGAATTGCGGATGCCCTCCGTGTTCGGAACTCAAAACTTGCGATTCCTTGATCCTTATTCCGCTATAAGAAAGGTTAATTCGATTGTATTTCAAAACCAAAAAGGGGAGGAACAAGGAGTGAGGATGGTTTTTCATTCTAAGGGGAATGACGTAATCTCTAACGGACGCCTTTTGAATCTAAAGATTCCCCGACCCTTGGGTGGGGGTTTCCTATTTATCGCTCCTTTGGAGAGGTCGGAACTGCCTTTTTGCAGTTCCGGGTGAGGTAAAATACAAAAT